>JACMMD010000036.1 GCA_014379235.1 Anaerolineae bacterium | reverse complement strand
GAGCCACACCGCGAGGTTCAGGCTGAGGTTGGAGATGAACGGGAACGGGCGCGCATGATCGACGGCCAGCGGCGTTAGCACCGGGAACACTTCACTCTCGAAATAGCTGCGAACAGCCGCGCGTTCTTCCGGCGACAGCGCCGCCATATTCAACACGCGCACACCGTATTCTTCCAACTGCGCCAATACATCGCGCATGGTGGAGCGCTGCTCGTCCATCATTTCGGTCACGCGCCGCCGAATCTCGATGATAAGCTGCGCGGGCGTCAGTCCATCGGGGCGAATGTTCGACAGTCCGAGCTTAACCTTGCTGGCAAAGCCGGCCACGCGCACCATGTAGAACTCGTCCATGTTGGTGCTGAAAATGGCCAGAAACTTGACGCGCTCCAACAGCGGCACGTTGGGGTCTTTGGCCATCTCCAATACGCGGCGGTTGAATTCTAGCCAGCTCAGTTCGCGGTTGGTGTAGGTTTCCGGGCCGAGTTCGGGCGGAGAGGGTGGTTCAATTTGAGTACGCATGACTTTAACAGATTATCTACTATAGAAAGCGGCATAATAGGCCCCATATAGTAGCGCACTTTGCCCATGACCGCATATCGTCAGTATTAGGGTCACTTTAAGGGTTGTCGATGCGATATTACAAACCCCTATCGATTGTGTTGGTTGCCATTTTGAGTGCCATGACAGTCGTGCTGCTTTCCACGATCCTGATTTCCCGCCAAGCGCAGGCACAGGAATCAGGGACTAGTATGCAAGAGCGGTTGAGTCGTTTCGATGGCGAAATCGACAGCATCTCGTTTCAGTTTGTAACTCCACTTGTTGCTGACGAAATCTACTGGAATATTCCCGACGGCTTAGATGCAGAAGGTGATGTAATCAGTATCGACATCAGTGAAATCGGAGAGGATTACATTTGCTTTCGTTACAGGTCTGGCGAGGTCGTTGATATTATGTGTACACCCTTTAATAATATCGTCTCGTTTAGCTATTTGAGCATACCTTAAAGCCTTAATTCGATACCAGTAGCGCCGTACCGACGAAGGCGATCACCGTACCGATAAAGGCGCGGGGCGTGATGGTCTCACCAAAGATGAAGCGCGAAATCGGATTCGGTATTGCAGTGCCTACTCGCAATTAGCCAATCATTGAAATACAATTCCGACCTTGGTCACATGAGTGACCAGAGTGCTGGAACGAACAAAGTTTGAACCGATTTTAAGTTTGAAATTGTCTGAACACCCAATCCGAATTGCCTTACTCGCGCTGTGGGGGGCGTGGCTCTATACAGCAGCCTACTTTGACCCCATCAATCCGGCATGGTTAGGGCGTTATTCTTCGCGTCATTTTGTCGCCCTCATCATTTATTTCATTTGCACTCTGATCGTGACATTCGTTGTACCTGCGCTGCCTGCCCAACTTGAGCGGCAGCGGCTGGTGAACTTATACACATCTCCCGCGAAGGTGCGTTTACTGATTGGTGGTTTGATCGCGCTTGGTGCGATCATGTGGGTAGTTCTGCCCGTGCAGCCAGTGGCGCTGGTCTATCCAACAATGGCGATTTTGCTGCTGACTGTGGCACTGTCGCTCGATTTTGAGATCATCAAACCGGGATCGAGTCTCAAGCTGTGGCTCGGGTTGGCGGCGGTTGGTCTTGTGATTCAGGCTCTTTTGCTGCTGTACCTGCCCACGATTCATTTCCATGACGAAGGGGCTTATTCCCACGTCGCTATGCGCTTCCAACAAACAGGCACAATCCCCGGCGATATTTTCGCTTTCCCCCCGCGTCATTTCATCGGTTTTGGATCGTGGATAATGACGCTGGCCTATTGGTTCGAGGTCTTTGGCTTTGGTTGGTGGAGCGGGCGCTTCTACACTTTTTTTGTCTCGCTGCTAGCACTCGCCGCCGTTTATCGAGCTGGCATTGTATTCTATGGACGCCGCGCCGCATTAGCGGCAGTCGTATTCATGGCTTTGAGCGATTCGTTCTTCAAAGTCCATCGCATTCGCCCGGACGCGCCGATGGTGTTTATGGTCGCTATAGGGTTATGGGCCTTTGCGCGGGCGCGAAAACAACCATCAGCGTTGAATTATACGATTGCGGGTTTGATCGTTACCTTGTGCTTAGAAGCGCATCTTGTCGGCGTGGCATTTTGCTGTGCTTACGCGGCGCTGCTGGGGTTGGAATGGCTGCGCCAATGTTGGACGACGCGGCGATTCATCGTCAATACGCCTCTGCTGTGGTTTGGGTTGGGTGCAATCGTCGCGCTCACGCTGTTTTTCGTGACACATTTGCTGCCGGATTTAGGCCAGCCGAACGAGCTTGTAGTGAGCCAACAAGAGGTTGGCCTGCTTAACTATATCGGGCGAGAAGTTCGACGCTGGGTTGATTATGTGACAAGCTATCCATTAGAAGCGCTGATTGTGGGATGGGCGCTTGCCCTTACGCTTGTCGAAGCGTTCAAGCACCACCAGCCGGAAGACCGCGCCCTCTTACGATTGGGCGGGCTGCTGATCGTGGCTTATATTTTGCTTGCGCCGACGGACTATCTACAATATACGCTCTACTTTTTGCCATTGGCGGCCCTGTTCGTAGGTGCGAGATTCACTAGCGCACCTTCACGAGCGACCCTCTATGTCGCAGTCATCAGTATGATGTTTGGTGGGCTTATTGGACAATCCATTAAAGCGCTGCCGGATGCTTTGGAACAGGGGCTGTTTGAACGGAGCCGCCCGCCGATTGTAAACTATGTAGAGTCGCATATTCCGGTTGGGGCTACGGTGATGATGGATGCCTACTACTATCTTTACCTAGAAGATGGTCATCGCTACCGTTACATCCACGTTGGCATTCACCCACCAACGATCAGCCGATTAGGCGGCCCGCCTGAAGATGAAGTCTGGGCGTCTATCGACCCGGATATTATCGTGATTGATAGAGGGAAGAATGAACGTACAGTCTGGTTGGATGACTATTTAGAAAAAGCGGGAATGATTTATTTGGCAGACTTTGAAGACATGGGCATCGAGATATATGTCCCGCCGGATTCCCCTCTGGCAGAGGGCTAAATGATGTGGTGACGGGACAGCCAGTGGTAAGCCTTTGTTTTGGGGTTACAGATGATAGTATTAATTACCCTATTTCGCTCGCGGAGTTGGTTTAATCGAGATGCCCATTAGCGATAGGCGATGCTCTCCCGATGTTTCGGAGGCATCTCGATCTCGAAATTAATCTACGACAGCAGCAGCGCCGTACCGATGAACGCAATCACCGTACCGATAAAGGCGCGGGGCGTGATACGCTCCTTAAAGATGAAGCGCGAGATCGGCAGCAGGAAAATCGGCGTCAGCGCCATCAACGTTGAAGCCACACCGACGGACGTTTTTTGCACGGCGATCAACGACAGCCATACGCCTAGCACCGGCCCCATGACGACGGCGATCATCAGCATCCAGAACGGGCGCGGGTTCGCCCTGAGTGTTTTCAGACTTGGCACGATCTGACGCTTAAATGCTGTTATCGCCCACAGGATAATCGTCGCCACCAGAATACGCATGACGCTGGCCGACAGCGCCGGGAAATCATCCGACAATCCGCGCTTGGACAGCACCACGCCGCCCGCTTGACCCGCCGCGCCACCGAACGCGAACAGCAGACCTATCAAATATTGTCGCTGATCATGGGCGGCCTTTTTATTATCGGCGGTCAGTGCGATCATGGCGGCTTCATCACCGCCGCCGATTCCGACCTGTGCGTCCGGTTCGGGTTTGGGCTGCGCGGATCGACGTTCGGATACGACCAGCACAATGCCAGCGAGAATAAGTGCGATATACAACAGTTCGGTTGCCGTCAACGATTCGCCAAGAAATATCCACGCCAGCACCGCCGCGATAGCCGGAGCAAGCGCCATCATCAGCATCGACAGGCGCGCTCCGATCAGGATGAATCCGTAAAACAGAAACGTGTCGCCAAGCACCAGCCCGACGATGGCCGAAAATCCGAGATACAGCCAGCGTTCCGGCGTGGCGTTCGGAATCAAACCGCCAACGGTCAGCCAGTGCAGCAGCGCCACGAGTACCAGCGCCGTGATGATGCGGATACGATTGATAAGGTTGGCATCGAATGCGCGCCCAGCAACCGTTGTCACCGTCGAGGATACGGCGAAACAAAGCGCGGTTCCAAGCGCCGCCAATTCTCCGATATAATTGATCATAATAAGAACCTTTATAATAGAAGTGAATAACGCCCTGAATCCACACGAGGATACAACCTTTGAAGATTAGCACATCTATTCTAGCTTGGCCTATAGCCGCGATCAGCTTGGCCTTAGCGCTGTTGGTGCAGCCTACCAGCGTGATGGCCCAGACTGGGACAATCTGGTTTGATGACATCAACGCGACGACGCCGATTTCCGAGCCGGATACTCAAGCGCTGCTCAATGCACTGTCCACCACGATCACCACTGGCAGTGAATTTGCACCGCCGCAGGAACTGGCCGCTGACGCTGACCCACGTATCGTGTTCATCTCGGTCAGCGATGGCATCTCGCCTGCATCGGTGGTGATGGGGCGCGGCGAAGGGATCATCGCTGCCGCTAACGATGCGCTGGCTCAAATCGTGGCGACGGGGCGCGTGTTCGATACGTTATGGCTTAAGCTGGACATCGTAGAAGGCGCTTACGTCGTGCCTAATCTCTCTACCGATGCAGCGCTCAACATTGACCCGACGCTGTTCGGGTTGGCATTCGATGAGCAGTCCGGCATCGCTTT
>JACMMD010000427.1 GCA_014379235.1 Anaerolineae bacterium | reverse complement strand
CGAACTTTCGTTGGGGTTGTTAATCCACATGGTCATGTCGATCATGTTGAGTTCGCCCAAGTGCCCCGCTTCAACCCACTCTTTCGCCTTGAGCGCGGCGGGTGTGAAGCGGTGATTCAGGTTGACGCCGTAGCGCACGTTCTTTTCTCTGGCTAAGGCGACCATCTCTTTAGCTTTGCTCAGGTCGTTGGAGATGGGCTTCTCACCAAGCACGGGTATACCAGCGTTGAGCAGTTCCATCGTCGGCGTGTAGTGATCGCCGCCGTTCTCCGTGCCTGCCGTCGCCATGCTCACCATATCAATTTGTAGGCCGCTGTCGAGCATGTCTTTGACCGAGTAGAAGCCCTGACAGCTATACTTTTCCGCCGCTTTGTCGGAGCGTTCGGGGATGATGTCGCACACGGCCACGATTTCGGTATCAGGGTGCGCGTGATAGATGCGTCCGTGAATACTGCCGATGTTGCCTACACCGACGATTGCCACTCTGAGCGTCATGAGGACACCTCGGATTTCTCGCGTGATTCGGCTTGCAGCCGTGCTGCTTGGGTGGGGTCGCCAATGTGCAGGGTGTCATATGCTTGCTGCGACGTTTTGAATGCGCCGACACCGGGTTTGCCATGCCAATCGCCCTGCGTGTGCATGGGATTGGTCAGTCCGGTTTCGGCCTCGCGCTTGGCGATCCACGTTTCCATGCTGGCGCGCAGATAGTCCACCACATCGGGGCGTTCTTCCGCGAGATTGTAGTTTTCGTCGGGGTCTTCGTTAATGTTGTAGAGTTCGACTTCCGGCTTGAAGTGGAAGTCGGGTTCGAGCGCAATCATCAGTTTCCATTCGGGAGTACGCCAGCCGTGCTTCCGCATCCATGTGCATTCGGTGATGTAGAAATCGCTCTCATACGAAGTCTCTCTACCGTCAATGAGCGGCGTCAGGCTGCGACCATCGAAGCGTAAATCCGACGGCCATTGGATGTCGTCCTGCGACAGTTCAGCCAGTTCGAGGATCGTCGGCATGAGGTCTTTGTGCTGGTTGTAGCCCTTAACGCGAGTGCCCTGCGGCAGCTTGGACGGGTAGCGGATCATCAGCGGGACGTGCAGTACGGTGTCATACATGCCGTGATGGTCGAACCAGCATTCGTGATCGTAGAGCGTTTCGCCGTGATCGCCGTTGAGGACGACGATGGTGTTATCGAGGACACCGTGCGTTTGCAGCATGGTGATGATCGTCTGGATGCAGGCATCCATATAGGCGATTGCGCCGTCATACTGCGCGATGACGTAATCTTTGTCGCTGATTCCCGGCGGCATCCACGACGCGAAGAAATCGCGGAAGGGCTTGAAGCTCATCACAGGTTCCATCGAGTGGTTGTCGGGATCGGCCTCGTTGCCGTGATAAAACATGCGCTCGTAGGGTTCAGGCGGCAGGTATGGCGCATGAGGATCCATATGGCGCAGCATCATGAAGAAGGGTTTGTCGTCGTCAAGTAGGCGGTCAATTTCGGGAATGGTGACTTTGTTGAGGTCTTCAGCTTTGGGGCTGCGACCTTCGTTCCAGCTTCCCCACGCGGGGTAATCGAGGTAAGTGTCGAAGCCGCGTGAACTGGGGTTGCCGGTGAAACCGACGCAGGTGGTGTTATAGCCGAAATCGCGCAGCACTTCGGCCAGCGTTTTGACTTCGGGGCGCAGGCCGCCTTGATGCCGCAGCGCGACGACCTGTGTACTAAAGGCATCCATGCCTGTGAGCATTGACGCATAAGCCGATGTGGTGGGGATGTGGGCGCTGAAGGTGTTTTCGAACAGCACACATTCCTGCGCGAAGCGATCCATGTGCGGCGTAGTCAGGCGCGGGTAGCCGTAGCAGCTCATATGATCGGCCCGCAGCGAGTCGATAGCGATCAATAAAATATTCGGTTTACTTGGCACAATTCTAATTTCCTTATACTCAAAAAACTCTATGAACGCAAACGGTTGCGCTCTTTACAAAAGTAGATTATATTTGCTTCAAGGCATGAACGCAAACGGTTGCGTTATGCGAAAAGAGAGATTGTTTTAGACCTTTGTTTGAATAAACTGTCAGTTAACCCCTCCCTAAATCCCTCCCCGCAAGCGGAGAGGGACTTGAACTCCCCTTCCCTGCTTGCGGGGAAGGGGGCGGGGGTAGGGGTTGAAATTCAAGAATAGATATTGAGACGGGCGGCACATGTGTTGTCCCTACAAAAATAAAGAGGGCTTATTTCTTTTGGCAACCATTCGGGATGTCGCTAAACGGGCTTCGGTCTCGGTTTCAACGGCATCGAGGATTCTTTCCAACTCCACCAAAGAGAAATACGCTGAGGATACTCAGGTGCGGGTTTTGCGCGCCAGTGTCGAACTCGGCTACCGTCCCAACTTCGCGGCTCGTGCGCTCGTTTCGGGCAATACGCGCATCGTGGCTGCTGTGTTCCCCAGAGTGTACGGCGATACGCCTTTTACGGCCCTCGCATCCCTGCAAACTTTATCCGGTATCGAAGCCTATTGCAGCGAGAACGGCTATCACCTGCTGCTGAGTTCGCCGCACATCGTCGAAGGCCAAGTGGATGCCAGCTTTACCAACCTGCTGGCCGGCGGCTATCCAACGGGCATCATCATCGACAGCCATTTCGACATCGAGCCTGTAATGGATGTCGTCAAGGGTTTTCAAGTGCCGACAGTGGTGCTCGGTTATTACCCGTATCCGCATTATCTCCGCAGCGATAACTTCGTTGGCGGCAGCCTGATGATGGAACATCTTCTCGATCTGGGTCACTGTCATATTGGCATCATCGGCCTGCATGAAGGCGTCAGCGAAGCCGCCGCACAGCGTTTGAGCGGACTCAAAGCGGCCTGTCAAGCGCGAGGCGTGGATTACGACTCGCTGCCAATTGTGAACGGTACGTTCTCCGCCGACAGCGGCGCAGCAGCGGCCCGCGAACTGTTGACCAAATGCCCGCACATCACCGCTATCGCGGCCATCAATGACCGCATGGCGATGGGCGCGATTCGCCAATTACAGGATATGGGCTACCGCGTTCCCGATCAAATCAGCGTCATCGGCCACGACAACCTGCCGCAAACCAACGAGTTCAACCCGCCGCTGACGACCATCAACACCGAGCTTTCTACATGGGGCGGCATGGCGATGGATATGCTGGTCGAACTCATCAACGGGGAACAGCCAGAACCCATCATCTTGCAGCCGCGTTTGAAGATACGCAAATCTACCGCGCCCTGTGGTGATAGTGGGAGCGATTAAATAAATAGATTGGCTCGTTAGAAGACCACTGTAGGGGCGCTTCGCGAAGCGCCCCTACCCAGATGATAATTACTGAACGAGCCAAGAGTTTCACCCAAATTTAGTGAACAGGAGTGCGTAAGAGCGCTCTTGGGAAGAATATATTAGTCTTAAGGAGATATCTCATATGTTCAGGCGTTTAGTTTTTCTGCTTTGTTTGGTGCTGATGCTGGCTCCGTCAGTGGTCAGCTTGGCGCAAGAACCACAAGGGCTTCCGGTGGACATCCCCCGTGAAGATTTGTTCGTCGCGGATCAGATTTTCCGCTACAGTGTGATCGCCAACTACAACCTGTGGGTTCCCGGTTCGCTGACCCCACATCGCCACGCGCTGATGATGGAAACGCTGTGGTACGCTGATCAAGAAACGGGCGAACGCCTGTATGGCGCAGCCGTTTCTGACCCGGAATACAACGACGATTTCACCGAAATGACCGTGCAACTGCGCGATAATCTTGCGTGGAGCGATGGCACACCCTTTACTTCAGCAGACCTCGTGTTCACGGTTGAAACGCTGATGGCTAACACCGATCTGATATGGTCGGCAGACCTGAATACGTTTGTGGAATCAGTCGAAGCAACTGACGATTACACGGTTGTTTTCACCCTCAACGAGGCCAATCCGCGTTTCCACTTCTTCTTCGAAACGCGCTGGAACGGCGTCTACATCATGCCGAAGCATGTCTGGGAAAACGTCGAGGACCCGGTGACGTTCACCGACCCTGAGCCAGTGGTGCTTGGCACTTACGTTCCGATTCAGGCTGACCCCAACGGCTTCTGGGAACTGTTCCAACGCCGTGAAGACTGGGAAAGCACGTCGGCGGGTATCGTCACAGGCAACGCCGGCCCTGAGTACGTGCTGACGATTTTCTATGGCGACAGCACGCGCAAGGCCATAGCTATGTCTCGTGGTGAGCTGGACGTGGCATTCGACTACGACTTCGAGGCATTTGAGTCCGTGCTGGAAGAGACACCCAGCGCACAGTCGTGGTATACCGATTT
>JACMMD010000426.1 GCA_014379235.1 Anaerolineae bacterium | reverse complement strand
CGCGTTAACAATGGACAAGCACATTAAGTGCCAATGAAAACACATACGCTCTACCCGTCGCTGCCTAACAACAGCAACAAATAGAGCGCTAACCCGCAGTGGTTAGCCGTCCGCTCTAATTGTCCCAATCCAGTCTGAGTACGGGCGTAACAAATGATACGGGTGCTACTCCGCATACACCGATAAGCGGAGCCAAGACTAATCGGCTGGCTGTCGGCGTACCCTGTCAGTGGGGCTATCGGCGGCGAGATCAAATAGCTGACTAAACCTGTAGACGTGCGATTCTTGCGTTCTTCGGACCCGGATGCAAATTCCGGCGCTTCCACTCACAGAGCCACGATAATATCGTGGCTCTGTTTGTTTCAACCTCTAGGCCAGAATACTGGTAAAATGTTTTGGAAGAACTTGTCATGAACAGCGAGGTCCGTTATGCGTGATATTCTTTTGACCGAAGGCGATAGTACATTTATCGCCATCGTTCCGAGCTTACCCAAAGTTCGAGCAGAAGGCGATACATTGGATTTAGCGCTGCTGCATATCAAAGCCGCTATCGAGCAGCATCTTACCGAGTTACCCAAAAATAACGCGCCTGAATCCGACACCGAACCGCTCCGACTGGAGTTCGTCGCCACGCTGTCAGAGGCACTTTCAGATGATCGCTATCGCGTATTCGTCGCTGAACGCCAGCAGCTAACCGCATCGGGTGAAGCATGGGCGATGAGCAAGATACACGACTTGATCGCTGAAGGAAAACTGCCAGCATCCGTGCTCCGCCCCGCGCCGAAAGTGGTAGGCGAATAATTGCGAACGGTAATCGAGCAACCTAATTTTGCTGATGATCTGGATGGTTATCGCAAAGTGTATGCAGAAATGGAAGTCGTGTACGATAGTTTATGCTTTACATTGGCTGAAAACCCTCGTCAAGGCGCACCAATGCGCGAAGCACCGAGTTTCCGCCTCTATAAAACGAAACCGGAAGGGCGAACACCAGCTTTCTGGATACTTTTCACCTTCGATAGCGAACGTGTATACCTGCATTCGATTGAACCTATGCGCGACATTGAAGAGTGAGAAGCACGGTAGCTTACAACTCATCACTCGTTACTCATTACTTTCCTCTCGAACCTTGAACCTCGAACCTTCTTGCCTCAACACCCTGTACTTTGTACTCGCTAATCCAACCAACCCTTGCATCATGCAGTATTTTGCACCGATACTATTTCCCTTGAGCAATTTTCTGTTGAAATAGCGCAGAGTAGTTCCATGAGACGTTTCGTTATTCATTTATGTTTGCTGCTTGTCGGCTGCGCTTTCGCGGCCTGTTCCTCGATTGGCGGCGGCAGCGGCCCGATGGAAACCGCCGTCGCCGAAAACGCATCGCTGCAAACTCAAATCGTAGACATCCGTGCCACCGCTACTGTGGAAGCCGACATTATGTTGGTGACGGTTGAACACGCCATGACCATCGTGCGCGAGGTAGATACCCAGAACCAGCGCCTACAAGCCACGCTCATCCAGCAAGGCACACCGCCGGAGTTCATCTCTCAAACCATGCCGCAGTCGGGCAATATCACCGCCCCGCTGACCAACCTTGACGCATCCGCGTTCATCACACCGCGACCCGGCGGCGCTGCACCAACGCCGGTTGGCTCGTCGGGCGTTGTGGCGACACCGCTGCCAAGTGTCAATCAAGTGCTGCCTACGCCAACAACCGCCGCCGAAACCAGCAGCCCTGCTCTGCTGAACATCAGCACGTCGCGCAGCGTCGGCGCGGATGACTGCCCGCTCGAAGTCACGTCGAGCTTCAGCAGCAGTGATGTCGAAATTTACGTGTCTGCCGTCGCCATGCAAATCGAATCCGGCATGACGATTGCTTCGCGCTGGTCACTTGAAGGACAAGAGTTGATCTCGTTCGACTTTACGCCGAACTTCGCCATTGACGGCGGCTGCATCTGGTTTTTCATCACGCCGGATGATGTCGCGTTCACGCCGGGAAATTGGAGCGTGGCTCTGGACATCAACGGCACTGTGAGCGGGACGGCCTCGTTCTCGATCATTGGCGACTCCGCCGTGCCTGCCGAAACTGTCGAAGCGATGTCCTAACGTTCGGCGCAAAACTGCCCAAACGGTCAGTTGGCGCTGCCGAACTCCTGTGCTAAAGTAACATCACAACGTAATCAACAGTCTATTTGCAACATCTAATCCTGTGGGCGGTGGCCGTCACCGCCCACACTTCTCAACACGCGCTCAATTCAAACCGAATCAGAGAGTAAGGCGGGGGCTATACCTATGTGGGAAACTGGCTGGTGGGATTTTCTCCACGACGACACAGATAGTAAAAATCGGCGCGTGACATGGCCGCTCATCAAGCGCGTGTTGAACTATGCGCGCCCCTACCGAACCCATATCATCTTCTTGATGATTACGATGGTGGTCAGCACGAGTATCGGTTTGCTAAACCCGCTCATCCTGCGTGACCTGCTGGATAACGCGATTCCCAACATGGACGTAGGGCGGCTTAATCTGCTGGCGCTTGGGCTGGTGGCTATTCCCATCATCAACAGCGCCATCGGCATCTTCGCGCGGCGGCTGAACTCACTGATTGGTGAAGGCGTGATTCATAACCTGCGCGTGAGTATTTACGCGCATTTGCAGCGTATGTCTTTGCGCTTCTTCACCAACACCAAAACGGGCGAACTGATGAGCCGCCTCAACAACGACGTGGTGGACGCGCAAAACGTCATCAGCAACACCATCGTTGACATGATTACCAACCTCATTCAAGTCATCGCCACGCTGGCCGTGATGCTGGCGTTGGAATGGCGGCTGACGATTCTCGGCGTAGCACTGCTGCCGTTGTTCGTGTTCGTGGCGCGGCGTATCGGCTATAGGCTTCGAACCATCATTCGCCAGCAGATGAACTACAACGCGCAGATGAACGCCATGATGAGCGAAACGCTGAACATCAGCGGCGCGCTGCTGGTCAAGCTCTTTGGCCGCCGTGACCGTGAGATTGATCGCTTCGCGGATAGAGCCGGACGGGTGCGCGACATTGGTATTGAACGCGCCGTTTTAGGCAACCAGTTCTTTGCCATCATCAGCCTGCTCGGTGTGGTCGGCACAGCGCTGGTGTACTGGGTCGGCGGGCATTTTGTCCTCAATCAAACGTGGTCGGTTGGCGATCTGGTCGCGTTTAGCGCCTATCTCGCTGGCTTGTATGGCCCGCTGCAAACGCTGACCAACGCGCCCGTGCTGCTGGCCTCGTCGATTGTCAGCTTCGAGCGTGTGTTTGAAGTGGTCGATCTGCCGCTTGAAATCGCGGAGAAGCCCAACGCCGTCGAACTCTCCAACGTGCGCGGTGAAATGGTATTCGAGAACGTGTCGTTCAACTATGACAGCGGTGATGGTGGACTGCTGCGTAAGGTCGAGCGCATGTGGGGTTATGATGATAGCGTGACGCTCTCGCTGGAAGAGGGCTTGAGCGAAGCCGACAGCGACAAAAGCGACGATGCCAATAAGACCAACACCGACGACAATCCAGCCGCGTCATCGACCTATACCCAAGCGCGTGATACCGCGCTTACGGATGTCTCGTTCGAGATCAATCCCGGCGAACTGGTCGCGCTGGTCGGGCCGAGCGGCGCGGGCAAGACGACCATGACCTATCTCATTCCGCGTCTGTATGACCCGACAACCGGACGCATCACCATCGACGGTCACGACCTGCGCGATGTCGAACTCGATTCACTGGCGGAGCAGATCGGCATGGTGACACAGGAAACCTACCTGTTCCACGATACGCTGCGTGCCAACCTGCTCTACGCCAATCCCGGCGCGACACTGGCGGAAATCGAGGCCGCGTGTAAGGCCGCCAACATTCACGACTTCATCATGGCCCTGCCCGAAGGCTACGAAACCGTCGCTGGCGAACGCGGCTATCGCTTGAGCGGCGGCGAAAAGCAGCGCATCGCCATCGCCCGTGTTATTCTCAAAGACCCGCGCATCCTCGTCTTGGATGAAGCCACCAGCCACCTCG
>JACMMD010000425.1 GCA_014379235.1 Anaerolineae bacterium | reverse complement strand
GCTCCATGACAACAAACGAACAATCACTTTCTGATTTTTACTATCACATTTCGCATAAGGCAGGGCGCAACAACGGGCTTTTCGCGGCTGCTCGCAAGGCCCGCAATCAACATTGGTCGCTGGCCGAAACCATTATCTATCTAACACCACTGCACACAGCCCAAATCGGAAACCTTGCACACCGCAAAGAAAACATTCATCAACGCCGCCGCGAAGCCCTTTGCACCATCGCCAGTGCCTTCTCACGGCCAGCACTCGAAACACTTCCAGACTCATCAGTACAAGAAAATCCCGGCTTACCAAACGCTGTCCGTGAAGCCCTTTTACAGACCCAAATCGCCAATACACAGCAGTCATGTGCGGCTGCTCGTGTCCTTGATGTACTGCGAATGGTAGGCTGGAAAGCAGGCAAAATCTTCACTGCCAGCGAAGCCCTAACCGTCTGCAAAGTATTCAAGATCGGACGCGATTCCCTCCTCAGAGCTTTGAGCGCAGTCGGCAAATGGGGCAAAAAGTTAATCCCTAAATCACTAATGCTTAGTAGGGTGTCAGCGCCGAATAAAACCCAAAATGAAGCCGAACCGCCACAACTCACAGCAGGCGGCAGACCCAAGCAGCGCTACGAAATGCCCGATAACATCTATCTACAAGCAGCCGTCGGCATCAGCGAAACCGCGCCGCAGGAATCCGACCCGTTGCAGCCCGACGATCTCGCCAGTCCAAGCGCCTATCGAGCCGCCATTGAGCGTGAACTGCTCAAACGTCGTCCCGGTCAGTACCCGAACCGTTGGCTTGCAAGGCGGCTTGGCATCTCCAAACGTACTATTCAGCGCTACCACAAGCTGCTTGGTGTTAGCATAAAACCCGTTTTTGGATACACGCAGTACACAGATAGCTCTGCATTCCGTGATTTGAAATCACGGAATGCAGAGCTTTGCGGCATTTGGCTGCAAGATCAGGATGGTAAACGTTATCCGCCGATTGCCGCGCTGGCCGCTAAACTCCAAAAACGCGGCCACATCTTGACCTTTATCCGCCAGCAGCCAAATTACTATTCGCTTTCGCCAAATCCAATTGAAAATCAGTTGCCTTCTGCTGCATCTATGCCCGCATCCGAACGTCTACAGATGCACCCTGAGACGTCCGCAGCTTCCTCAAAATCACGAAAAGGAAATGAAAAATTAGCACAAATGTTCTGGAGATGCCTGCGCTGCGGCGCATTCATACCCGGACAATCTAAGCACACACCATCGCACTGCGAAGCCTGCGCGCTTGGTGCGCCCGCACTGCATACCGCAGAAGCGCCAGTACGCGAACTGTTATCGCGCCTACGCAGCGGCATTGGTGGACAACAAACCCTTGCGCCGAAAATCGTGAGCGCCGTGCTGACGTGGCGCAATCTGCACGATATTGTCCCGCCCCAAGAATACGCGCCGGAAACAGGCGCATGGCTGCAAGACCCATCCGGCAAACGCTATCCGCCGATTCGCGGCTTGGCAATGCGTTTGCTCAAGCGTTTCGGGTCAGACAACGTGCGCTATTTCAGCCACGATGAATCGGCGGCGGTCTTTCATGATCTCGGCCTTTGGCTGGCGCGTGAGGGGCAATACGAGGGCGCGATGCACTTTTTCCGCCGCGCCGGACTAAACGCGGTTGACGCTGACGCAGGCCAATGATTATCATCTTGACTCATGTTCAGAAATGGTGAGTTGTAGGGGCGACCCGCTCGACTTAACTTGCTTCGCATAACGACAATCATGGGTCGCCCGTATTCGAAACAAACGCAATGCTTCACTCGTTTTGAACAGGAGCTATCATCTTATGAGGCCCGACACACGAGCATAGGACTGACATTTTGCAGAAGGCACAACTCGCTAACGAATTCACACTTGGAACTGTCGAGGAAACTCAAACACGCTGGTGGGAACGCAGTTGGGTGATCCCGGCTGGGCTGGCACTGTTGGCGTTCTTGCTCTACGCCAACACCATCGACGGTCATTTCTTCTACAGTTGGGACGACAACCGTTATGTCACCGAGAATATGCTCATGCGCGACCTCAGTCCGCAGGGTGTCTACACCATGTTCTCGCAGTTCTATTTCGCTGCATACATCCCGATGACCATCCTTTCCTACGCCATCGACTACCGCATCTGGGGGCTAGACCCGACGGGCTACCACCTGATGAATGTTATCCTCAACGCGGTCAACGCGGCGCTGGTGTATATCTTCTTGAAACGCCTGCTCAATAATCGCGGTGTGGCGCTGATCGCGGCGCTGCTGTTTACCGTTCATCCGCTGCAAGTCGAATCCGTCGCGTGGGTAGCTGAACGTAAAAATCTGCTCAGTTTGTTTTTTATGCTGCTCAGTTTTCTTGCCCACATGCGAAGCGCCAGAGACGATGCGCCAGCTTACGCGCTGCCATTGGCGTGTTTCTGGTTCATGCTGTCGGTGCTGACCAAGCCCGTCGTCGTCGGCGCGCCAATCTTGTTCATGGCCTACGATTATTATTGGGCGCACATGCCGCTCAAACGGGTGATTTTACGCTCCATCGCGCCGTGGATTATCGGTATCGCGGGCGCGGCGCTCATCATGATCGCCCACGAAGATTACGGCGGCATCAAGGAGCATCGCGGCGGTAGTCTGTTCGGCACGGCGCAGGTCATGTTGGTCGTGTTCTGGGATTACGTCGTCTCGTTCTTCAACCCGACGAACCTCGACAACCGCTACTACTACCCGATTTCGATCATTACCACCGAAGCCTATAAGGTCTGGTTAGGCGCGGCGGTAGTGGTGTTTATGGGTCTGTTTGCGTGGTTTCAGCCGCTTGGCAAGCCCTTCTCGCGCTATGCCGTTTTATGGGTTGGCGTATTTATGGCCCCGGTGATCAACATCGTGCCCATCGCCATCGAGCGAACAGACCGCTATATGTACTATCCGAGCATCGTCATTTTCGCGCTGGTCGGCATTTTGTTCATGAAATTG
>JACMMD010000424.1 GCA_014379235.1 Anaerolineae bacterium | reverse complement strand
GTGTGGACTCAGGTAGCGTAGTTGATACCACGACGAACACATGAACGTATCCATCGTGTCGGTTTCTCGCGTCGCTGGTGTGCCGTTAATGCTGGTGTTCAAGAAAGCATCATGATATTGCAGCGGGCTTTGACCCGTCGGCTTGAACTGCACATCATCCGGCAGAACCACAGGCAGTTGGTTATCCGGTACGGTTTGCGGATGTGTCTTATCGCCGTTCGGGTAGACAATCGGGATCGGAGCGCCCCAATAACGCTGGCGGCTGATCAGCCAATCGCGCAGGCGATAGTTGACTGCTTCCGAGCCGATGCCCTTCTCTGCTATCCAGTCGATGACCGTGTTGATGGCCGGATTCTTGCGCCCCTTCTCGTTGCTGGCAGGTGTGCCGTTGAATGTACCGCTGTTAACCATCACCCCTTCGCCGGAATAGGCTTCGGGCATGGTGTCAGCATTCAGCGCTTCGCCTTCGGGCTGAATGACCACACGAATCGGCAGGCCAAACTTGCGCGCAAACTCGAAGTCGCGTTGATCGTGCGCCGGAACGGCCATGATCGCGCCGCTGCCGTAGCTAATCATCACGTAGTCGGCAATCCACACCGGGATGCGCTCCTGATTGACCGGATTGATGGCATAGCCGCCCGTGAACACGCCTGTTTTGTCGCGGTTCTCGGCGGTGCGCTCGATCTCGGTGGCGCGGGATGCCTGCTTGACGTAGGACTCAACCGCTTCGCGCTGTTCCTCAGTGGTGATCGTATGCACCAGCGGATGTTCCGGCGCGAGTACCATGAACGTCGCACCCCACAGCGTATCAGGCCGCGTGGTGTAAATCTTAATTGCGTCACGGGACTCGGTCTGGAAGGTGACGTGCGCGCCTTCGCTGCGGCCTATCCAGTTGGACTGCATGACGCGCACAGGCTCGGGCCAATCCAGCGCGTCGAACTTCAACAGTTCGTCGGCATACTTGGTGATGCGGAAGAACCACTGCGTCAGCAGCTTTTGGACGACTGGTTGGCCGGTACGTTCGTCTTTGCCGTCAATCACCTGCTCGTTGGCCAACACGGTTTGCAGCGTCTCCGACCAGTTGACCAGCGCCTCAGCACGATAAGCCAGCGATCCCTCAAAGAACTCCTTGAAGAACCACTCCGTCCATTTGTAGTAAACGGGGTCGCAGCTTACGGCCTCGCGCTCCCAATCGAACATCGCGCCCATGCTCCGCATCTGCTTTCGCATCCGCTCGATGTTGGCGTATGTCCACGTTTTGGGGTGGATGTTGCGCTGAATGGCGGCGTTCTCGGCGGGCAGGCCGAAAGCGTCGAAGCCCATTGGGAACATCACGTTATAACCCTGCATCCGCATGAAGCGGGCGCGGGCATCTGAGGGAGTCATGGCGAACCAGTGGCCGATGTGCAGATCGCCGCTCGGATAAGGCAGCATCGTCAGCGCGTAATGCTTGGGCCGATCCCAATCCACCACCGAACGATACAGCTTATCGCTGTCCCATTTTTCCTGCCATTTCGGCTCTATCTCTTGCGGGTTGTATTTGTCGCTCATCCGTTGCTTCTCGATTTCCAGCTCGTTTAATGTCCATGTAGGCGAAAATTTTGCACGATTGTACCATGACGGCGTACCGGGTACGGTAAGCTGACAGCACAAATCATCCGATAGAACTGCTATGAAATTAGAAGTCGAAAAGGTGGCGCTTGCGAGCGAGAGGTTAAGTAAGGGAACAGCGGACGACCACCGCGCCCTGCACTGCTTTTTGAATTGAGGAGTTCATCATCAAGTACCTCATTATCACGTCCGTATACGATACAACGATTTATTGATGCTGTAAACAAACAAATTGACGCAAACTCGCATTTACGCTAACGTGACAGCAGAGTGAGGAGACAGTGCCTTATGTCCGTTCGTTCCATCAAAAATCAGTATCTTGGCATCAACGCCCATTTGCACAGTCTGTGGCAGGCAAAAGGCCGCTGGAACATGTTTCATCATGTTCACATCAGCGATTTAGCCAGATTGGTGCGTCAAACACTGATACCAATGGGCTACACTGCCAGTCCCGAACGTTCAATCCAAATTCGTCGCCTGACTGACTCACCGCGCCAATATAAGACATATCATGCAGTGGGTATTTATCGTCCCGGCATAACAACGCCTATTGCGTGGCTAGAGATACTAGCCCCAAAAACCAAAGCACCAACGACTGAAATCGAGAAACGCGATTCGAGAGCATACACCGCGCAGCATGTGTTATTGATGAAACGTGAAGTGATATATATCGAACTCGATTATCTTCATGAGACGCCATCAATTTTACCGATACATTGGAGCGAACGGCCATACCGTATTATCGTCTTTGATCCTCGGCCAGATTTGATGAACGGGCGCGCCACCATTCACGAATTTGACGTTGACCAGTTAGTTCCCACTGTAAACATTTTGCTTCATGGACAGGATACATTTACCTTTGATTTCAATGCTGCATATACCAAAACCTATGAGGAGATGCTCTTTGGCATCGAATCAGTGGATTACAGCCAGCTACCCCTTCACTTCGAGCGCTACACCAAAGCCGACCAAATACGCATTGTCAACCGGATGTTGTCGGTTCTCGAAGCCGCCCGCGCTGGCACGGATTTAGAAAGCGGCCCATTCCCTGTGCGAGACGTGCCGCTTAACGAAGCGCTGGCGCAAATCGAAAGTTTCAGGGCTGCATCAACGGATTGAGCGTCACCAATTCCCCGAACACATACCCCTGCTGATCGTTATAGGGAATGCGATACCAGCCGTTCGCCTCTTCTAAGACGATGAACGCCTCGTTGGGATTAACCGCGCCGATGATGCCGTGTTCCAATCCCGGCCCGCTGCGAACGTTGACCACATCCGTCGGCGTCAGGCTGTCAGGGTGAACTTCGGCCATTTCGGTGGGTGTAAGCGGCGTATAAGGTTCGGCCAACAGAGCTTGAATCGCCGCTTCGGTTTCGGCATAACGCCCTTCGCCGATGTGGAAGTAACGGATATTCCCCTGCTTGTCGATCAAATAGATCGTCGGCCAATAGCGCTGATTGTATGCTCGCCACGTCGCGCCGTTGTTATCCTGCGCCACTGCATAGGTGATGCCCAGACGCGGCAGCGCGGCGCGCACATTCGCCATATCATGCTCATAGTCGAATTCGGGGAAATGGTTGCCGATGACCGTTAGCCCTTGATCGGCATACGTTTCGTGCCACTGCTGCATATACGGCAGCGTGCGGATACAGTTGATACAGTCGAACGTCCAGAACTCCAGCAGCACCACACTTCCGCGCAAATCGGCTAACCGGAGCGGCGTATCGGTATTCAGCCAAACTTGATTGTTGAGTTCGGGCGCGGGGCCATAGTTTTGCAAGTCGGGCATAGAGCCGCCTTCCGTTTGAGCGTTCACGCGGGTCATCGTTTGCATAAGAGCCAGTGTCAGCAATCCTGATGTTACAAGCATTAGAGCGATAGGCAGCAGTAATCGGCGCACTTCCATCACAATCGCCTCGATGTGTGAACGATAGCAACACATTAGCGCCGAATCATTACTGAACCCTAACAGAGGAATAGTTTTACAGTTCGCTCACGACCTCACCAGTCTGCAAACTGTAAGTCTCGGTCATCAGCTCGCGTCCGTCGCAGTTTCGCGGATAGAGATAAGTGAGTCCGCCATAGGCCGCGCAGCCTTCTAGAATCAACTGACTGCCCGCCAGATCGTAGTCAATCGCTTCAACCCAATCAATAGCCGGATGGAAGGCGAACAGCAGTTCACCCGTCGCGGTTTCCCACACGAGCACAATCGCTTTAATGCCATAGACCGTGTGATCGGAATCGCGGGTGATGCCGAACGCGGTCAAATAGCCCTCGTCCTGACTGAACTGCGCGAAGTGTAAACCCAGCGTCGAACCTTGCGGTTCGCCGTAGGTTGATTCGCCAAGCGTGTAGGGTTCGTTTGGATAGGCTAAGGGCACAGCCGTATCGTTCCGAAAAAGATAGACACGCGCCGTGAGATAAGCCTGATAGGTCGATTGTGCGCTGTTCAGCACAACGGCTGATTCGGAAATATCGTTCGCCTCAGCGACGACGGGATGGGTTTCGCCAGCGAAGTAAGACGTGCTTGGAGCTAATGGAGTGCAGCCCACAACCAGCAGCAAAAGCGCAGTCATAATCCGCATAAGGGCCACACGTCCGAGAATAAAAATAGGCGCAGATCTCTGCGCCTATCATTCCATCAAATTATCGCTGCAAGGACTCTAGAACGAAACGTGTAGTTCTAGCGGTACGGATACGGATCACGACGCGTTGGGTACTGCGGTGGTCGTATCGGAACCGGCACAAGGGCGCGCTGCGGTTTGCGGCTCTCCGGGTTCAGCAGCCGATCAATCGCCTCTGCCAATCCACGCACACCGTCCGCGATTCCATCAGCAATATCATCCAGTACGCTGCGCTTATCCTTGGCCACGACTAGTCCCTTTCCTATTGGTTAACACTAGGGGCAGTCACTCTCGTTGAGAC
>JACMMD010000423.1 GCA_014379235.1 Anaerolineae bacterium | reverse complement strand
ATAAGGACAATTACCCCCGGCTACAGCAGATCAAGGCTCGTTGGGACCCGCGCAACATATTCCATCATGCATTGTACATCCGTCCACCTGAGTTCGACCTCGTAAATACAAAGCTAAAAGATAGGTCGGAATAAGTAGTGTTAGACCTAACTGCCAAACAAGGTTGTGGATACTCGAATCAAGCGCGGATGACGGTGAGGCCAAGTTCGGTATACGGCAGTAAAACTTCATCGGGGACGCTTGCTTCTACAATCAAGCCGCTGACATCACTCAGCGAAGTCACCACATACTGCGAGGCCGCGCCCAATTTTTCTTGGGAAGCCAGCACAATCGTTTCAGCGGCACATTTGCACAGCGCATATTTTACGTAAGCCTCTTCAAGATCGCCCGTGCTGAGTCCGGCTTCCGGGTGAATCCCGGTCACACCCATAAAATAGACATCAGCGCGAATGTGATTGATCGCCTCGATTGCGGCAGCCCCCACCGACACCACCGAATGCTTGAATAAACGTCCGCCGATCAAAATCACCTCGATTCCGGCATAATCGAGCAGTTCGATAGCGATTCTCGCGCTGTGCGTGACGATGGTCGCCTGAAGGTTCGGGGGCAGATGCCGCGCAATCTGTACCGCCGTCGTCCCGCCATCCAGAATCACGACCTGCCCCGTTTTGATAATCTGCGCGGCTGCCCGGCCTATCGCCACTTTCGATTCGACCAGAATGTGTTCGCGTCCAGCGAAATTAGCGACAGCAGGCGAGGCTGGCAGCGCTCCGCCATGCACCCGTTGCAGCAAGCCTTCCTGCGCCAGTTCGCGCAGATCGCGCCGGATGGTATCTTCGGATAAGCCGAGTTCTTGACTTAAAGTTTTGGCGATAATTTGTCCGTCGCGTTTTAAGATGTTCAAGATGTATTGCTTACGTTGATTGGTCAGCATCAGATTTCCTCATTTTTTACGAAATTGCACGAAAATTCTTGACTTTGCACGAAAATTCTTGATATACTGTTTTTATGTGCAATATCGTGCAAGTATCGGCGGGTTCGTTCATAGGATAACCGTTTAGCCAACTTTCTCAAAGAGTCTAAGTTGTGCTGACTTCTGAGGTAAATCCATCTAATAGCTGTATAAGTTGACGTAAAACTGCTCGACAAACAGGGGATCAAGATGAAGGAGTTTTTGAAACACCCCTAAATGCTTATACCGTGAAAGACGGAAATGCCTGCTCTGGTTATCTTCAACAAACGAAGGAAAGTGGTCGATGCGCCCTTTGGAATGGTTTTTCTCACTCTCATTTATCCCTATCCTGCTCATCCCGTTCATCCCACAAACATGGCGGCGACGTGGGTTGATTGCAGCCGCGCTGGTGCTTGTGCTGGCGGGTGGCGTTCATCTGATCTTTGAAGGTTGGCGCATTCAGATGATCCCATTGTACTTTCTTGCTGCTCTCGTGCTGCTGAGCCGACTGCCGGCCTTGCTAGGGCGCGACGGCAGAGTACGGCGCAAGCGCGGTATGCTGACGAGTATCGTGAATACGATGCTTCTCATGCTTGGCGTGTTACTTGCAGGTTGGCTGCTGCCAGTCGTAAAACTGCCGGAACCGACTGGCCCCTATCCAGTGGGCATTGTTGACCGCGAACTGGTGGATGAAGCGCGTGGGCGGCGGCTGATGGTATCCGTCTGGTATCCCGCAGCGCAAAGTGGCACACCTGCCCCAATGACGCATTACCCTGATGAAGTGACAACCGCCCTGGGCAATCTTTCCGGCCTGCCGGGGGTGCTGCTGCAACACTTGCGTTATTTCATGCTCACCGCCAGCGAGGATGCGCCCATGCTGGTAGATGACACACCATTTCCTGTTCTTGTGTTTTCGCATGGACTGGTCGGTTTGCGTCTCCAAAACAGCTCGACACTGCAAGACTTGGCAAGTTGGGGGTATGTCGTGGTGGCGATTGACCATACCGATGCTGCTGCTGTCACTGTATTTCCTGACGGCGAGGCAGTTTTCTACGACTTAGAACGCTTCGGTATTCCCTCCGACGTAGAACCTGATGTGACTGTTATGGATGAGCGCGTGTTTCCGGTATGGGTGGCCGACCAGCGCTTCGTCTACGATACGCTCGAAACGTGGGCGGAGAGTGACCCCTTGTTGGCGGACAAACTCGATATGACACGCATCGGCTCACTCGGTCACTCCTTCGGCGGAGCAACGGCTTTGGAAGTCTGCCGTATTGATACGCGCTGTCAGGCGGCTGTTAATATAGATGGCGGACTGTATGGCGACATTGTGACCCAACCTGCCGTAAGTCCGCTGATGCTGATGAGTACTGCCGAAAGCAGCCAGTATACAGATACCGTTGAGGAGTGGACGCGCATGATTGAGAATGCAAACGCCCCTGCCTACT
>JACMMD010000422.1 GCA_014379235.1 Anaerolineae bacterium | reverse complement strand
CAGAAAGCGGCTTTAGCATTCGTGACCGGCGTGCGCTCGAAACTTTTCACTACTGCCATTTCGGCAACTAACTGCTCCGAGTCATAAGCAGGCGGTGGATCAGGACGGAATTCATCGCCCGATGTAAGCACCCAGGTTTCCCACGTCCCCGCCATCGGGAAAGCCGGATTTTCGCCTGTCCAGTGACCGGCCTCTGTCGGCACACTGCCCGTCCACTCAGCCGTAGACCCGTCGCTTTCACTGCGTGCGATCACCAAGGCGGCGACCTGCTGCCCCAGGTCAAACCCTGCTTCAACATCGCTGGGATATTCAACCCCTGCTAGAAGGCGTGAGTTCATCGCTTCTTGGGCCTGCTGCTCGTACAAATCCGCGTTGTCCGGGAACAACCAAGCCAAGATCGTCGATGCTGCTCCGGCTGTAACTGCGTATTCCGATGGGTACGATGGGCTTGGCGGATTGGAGATCGCTGTTGTCAGTGTCGGTTCGACTTCGCTCGGACGCGGACGATTGTACGTATATTTGCTATCCCAAGCGGCGACGGTGGCGTCATAGATGGCCACATTCAGCAGCGCCAAGTCACGCAGGGCCATGTTACCGGGCATCGCCTGCGCCAGCAGCGCGTTTTCAGCGATTTGATTCCATCGGTAAGCGGGCGGGCCGCTGTTCCAATAGGCGATCTGCTGCAAATCCTCATCACTGCGCTGCTCGGCCATATCCAGAAGTTGCTCGATTTCAGATGCGGTTGCAGCTTCATCCGGCGGCGCATTGGGTCGAAGCGCGTCACCCGATTCCAGCACCCACGTAGGCCATGTGCCCACAGGCGATGCCATTGGTGAGCTGTCTTGTGCAGATGCCGTTACTGCGAAGCCTAACATTCCGAGGGCAAGTAAAAGCTGAAGGATAACGAACACCGTAAGTAGTCGAGAAGCGGAGTAAAAGTAGCGAAACATGATCTGTTCTCCCCTCCAAGTTGACGATGATTATAGTATAGTAGCAATTAGTTCGTTTGTGTACGTATTCCTAACTTTTTCCCATCCCCCTTATTTTAAGTCGCTGAATGTTGTAGGGGCACGATATATCGTGCCCCTACAGAGCTTAGCTCTAAAGCAAAATACATTCCTGCTTTTACTCTGTACTCGATATGCTGTACTCCGTACTGACCTCAGAACTCAGCACTCGGAACTCAGAACTATTGCTGCACTGCTTTCGGCGCGATGACAACCGCTTCACCATCCAGCACCAGCACGCCGTTTTGATTGGTGCAGGTGGTGTGCAGCGTGGTCACGCGGGAGCGTTCGCGGTAGGCGGTGACTTCCACGTTGGCGGTGATTTCGTCATCGATATACACGGGCGCTTTGAACTGGAGCGTTTGCGAGATGTAGAGGCTGCCGGGGCCGGGCAGATCGTTGCCGAGAACCGCCGAGATGAGCGCCGCCGAGAACATGCCATGTGCGATGCAGCGCCCGAACTGCGTTTCGGCGGCATAGGCGGGGTCGAGGTGGACGGGGTTGGTGTCGCCGGAAACCTGCGCGAACGCGGCCACGTCGGCGGCAGTGACGCGGCGGGTTCGGCTGGAATGAGCGCCGATGGATAAGTCCATGTGTAAAAACTCCTTTAAGCTAAAAGCTGTTAGCAATTAGCTTTTAGCTAAAACAAAAGCGAAACGCAATATTTGGGCAGGCTGTTTCAGCAGCCAAAAATTTACTCCCCATATGATAAAACATCTGATGGCTTAGAGCTAAAGGCTAATAGCTAACCGCTATTGTAACTGTAGTGATTGGCGATGCGCGTGATATACAGCAGCCAGTTGCCACGCCGCGCCAACAGCTTTTTCGCCAGCGCTCGAATGGGCGGGAAGCGCTTTCCGGTGAAGGTTTGCAGCCATGCGCCTGTAATCGGCGCGTCCTGCTGTGTTTCGGGCACATCGTTCACATTGGCCCACGAAATTTGCTGCTTGCTGTACATCGGCTGGACGCGGATGCCGACGGCATCGTCGTAGCGCAGGGTCGTCCAGCGCGAAACGCCGAGCCGCGCTGACAACCATCCCCGTGAATACAAGCCGGGACGCCGCCGGATAAACTCACGGTGCAGGGCTTGGCGATAGTGTTTGGCGCTGCGAAGTTCGTCGGTATGCATGGGCGCGCTGATGCTGCGCTGAACTCGCAGGCGTTGGCACAGCGTCGAAATGGTGGGTAAAAAGTAATATCGCGGTGGGCGTCCGCGATGTGCTGTTGTCTTAGCACTGGCGATATGGGTCTGCACATCGCTTGGCCTTTTGACTCGTGCTGCTACTGTACATAGCATGTTTTTTTCTTCACCGGATGAAAAAGAATTGGAATGTCCGTTGGATGGGCACAAATCTTGCGGGGGGGCCGGGGGGGGCAAATTTTCCAGAAAGAGTGGCTGACCTTTGGTGTCGGTTAGCTTGAGGGTGTCGAGCAATGCGCGGCGGCCAATGCCTGCTTGCTGGCAAATGGTTAGTGCTTCGCGCTCGGTGAAACGCCGGCCATTGTCGTCGTTCCAACCTGAGAGATAGAGGGCATCAAGGACGCGGGCGGCGCTGGCTTGGCCTTGCTGCAAAAGTTTCTCGCGCACCGAGTCCGGTAAGCCGCTGCCCTGCGGAATGGTAGAAAGTGACGTTGCACGGCGGGGGTGTCGGCTGAAGGCGCTTCGGATAGTCAATAAGGACTCGCGCTGGCGTAGTGTAGGGGCTTCGGGGCGATGCGCCCATGCGGATACCTGTTCGGTGTGGTCGCGGACTAACGCGGCCAAGACATCCAGTTCTGAGATGCCATTATCGCGGGCGTGGATAGCGGCAGCGAAGAGAGCGTTGTTGCGTCCGATCTGGGGCGCGCGCTGGCGATAGTAGGCTGTGAGGTCGATATTTTCCTGTCGGTTAAAACCGACGGCTAGAGAGCTAGATACGGCCTTCTCATCCGTTGATATATGAGAGAGTAGGACTAATTTCCTATCCGATTCGCTGGGCTGATTGACGCTGGCGAAAAATTCGCGCAGTTCGTGTAGATCGCGGGCGCTGAGTGAACGGGGGAGTCCGCCGCGCTCGATGCGCCATTCTCCGGTGTCAATCTGTGTAGGTGGCGCGACGACATACGCACCGTTGGAGCGCAGTTCGATGCCGTGCTGCCGGATGGTTTCGACGGTAGGCAGTTCGGGCGGAAGGCGAAAATAGTAGTGGGGCAGTCCACGCCCGCCGGAGCGAATGACACGAGTCTGGGTAAGCTGCGGGAAGCGATGCTCGAACAGAGCAGCGAGTATCGGGTCGTCGATGTCGATGACGATCAGACCGGAAAGACGCCCGCAGACGATGGCCAAGCCCGCGAAGTTAAGCTCGGTGAACCAGCGTTTTAGCTCGGCGGGGGAGGGGCGTCGGCGCTGTTAGGATTCCCATTTAACGGCTGCCGCTTTGGGGTTTGAAGCGCCTGCGCCCATGATCGGAATGACCGACCAGCCCATTTCCGAGTAGACCTGCGCGGCGTTGAAAAGCTGTTTTTCATAAGAGTTGCATAAATCTGCCAACGAAAACCACCTTGATTAAGGTGATGTCGGTTGTCAGATGACTCCATCTGGTTTACACTTGAGTTAGTTAGGTTCAAGTTGGCTGTTGGAGATTTTGTCATCCGGCAACCGACATCGTTCAGATATAAAGTTGTTCGGCTGGTGGTTCGCCAAAAGCGAATACCAACGCACGGACACAGTGAAACCCGCGTTTCGCCACGCGGGTTTTACTTTGCCCGTTTCTGATTTTTCATGTCATTTTCCCTTTCACTTCAAGGTTTAGCTGATTTTTAAGCATTTCAAACCCTAGATCACTTGCTTGATCTAAAACACGGTGCTATAATTAGGAACATAAAGTCCTCCTCCCCCTCCCTGAGGGTGGTGCGATGGTAGCCCGTGTAGGGCGATGCAGTTAATCCCATAAAGCGCGGGCGAGTGTTATAGACGCTCGCTTTTGTTTTCCGCTAGTGATAATTCTATAACGTAATAGACTGCCCCGCAAGCACCCTAGGCTAGTGCTTTTTTGCACAATCAATTTTCGCTAATACACCTCTAAGATTTATAGCTTACAATATTTGTAGATTATAACAATCGTATTGGTATGCCTGTGATGACTACAACTCCGCAGGAAAGCATCAAAGTGTCTATCCGCAGCGAACTCGAAGCCACACAAACCGCATTTCATATGCTGCTGCAATCGCTGTCGGATACTGAATGGCGGCGCAAAAGCGGCTATCCGGTCTGGACAGTTGGTGAAGTGATGGTTCACCTGACGCTGGTACTCCGTGAATTACCGAACGAGATCGAGGCGATACGGCGCGGCAAACGTATCACCAAGCCGCCGCCTGCGATGTTTGAGCGTGTAACGGTGTGGCTGGCACGAGTGGGTGCATGGCGACAGACGCGGGATTCAGTGGCGCGTAAGTATGATACGGCTCACGCAGCGATGATGGTGGAGCTAGACTGTATTCAGCAGCATGAATGGCTCAAGCGCGCTCACTATCCCAAGATCAATGATGGGCCGGTTTTTCCCGGCGCGTATGTGACAATCGAGATTTTGTGTCGTTTTCCGTCGCGGCATTTCACACGCCATTTGAAAGATATCCGCGAGGGTTTGGGTGGGTAGGGGAGTGAAGCAATAAACAGCTTAACACAGCGGGACGAGCTGTTTGGGAGAAGGGCGACCCATGATTGTGTGCATGGCAGCGTTCGCAGATTGAGCGGGTCGCCCTACAAAATCACACTTTATGGATATGAGCCTTCTTTGAAGGGAAACCCTTCCAGCATTATATTAAGGTTTGGATAAGTTTTATATACGCTGCGTAAGAAAATATGGGTTATATGGCCACTGTCCCTATAACCACGCGCAAACCAATGGTAAAATAGATCGGTTAAGACGCAGGTGTGAACATTCGAGTTTGCGTCTGCATAGGGTCTGAATAGGCTATCGAAGGACTAAGTGTGACGCACGTTCGGCAAGATATTCGCAACATCGCTATTATCGCGCATGTCGATCACGGCAAAACAACGCTCGTGGACGGAATGCTCAAACAGTCTAAGGTATTCCGTGATAACTCGTTAGCGGGTGAGCGGATTCTGGATTCCAATGCGCTTGAAAAAGAGCGCGGTATCACCATTTTGGCAAAGAACACCGCTGTCACATGGGGCGGCGTGAAGATCAACATCGTGGACACGCCCGGACACGCCGACTTTGGCGGCGAGGTCGAGCGCGTCTTGAACATGGTCGATGGCGCTCTGCTGCTCATCGACGCGGTAGAAGGGCCGATGCCGCAAACGCGCTTCGTGCTGCGTAAGGCGCTGGCGTTGGGGCTGCGAATCATCGTGGTCATCAACAAGGTAGACCGGCCTCATGCCCGCGTCGAAGAAGCGCTCAATGAGACGTTCGACCTGTTCATCGAACTGGGCGCCAGCGACGAACAGGCGACGTTCCCGGTGGTCTACGCGGTTGGCTTGACGGGGCAGTCGGGTTATACCGATGATGTTGGCCCTGACCTGTCGGCGCTGTTCGAGACGGTGATTAAAGAAGTCTCCGGCCCGACTATCGACCCCGATGCACCCGCTCGTTTGCTGGTGACGACATTGGAATATGACAACTATAAGGGGCAGATCGGCGTTGGCCGGCTGCAATCGGGCGTACTCAAGCGCGGGATGCAGGTGGCGCGTATGACGCCACAGGGCGAACGTGTTATGCGGACGATTGAGTATCTGTTCACGTATCACAACTTGTCGAAACAGGAAGTCGAAGAAGTGGCGGCGGGCGACATCGTGGCTATCGGCGGGATGGACGACGTGCGTATCAGCGATACGATTGCTGATCCCATCGTTGAAGAAGCACTGCCGCCAATCAGCGTCGAAGAGCCGACGGTGCGAATGACGTTCGCCGTCAATGCGTCACCGTTCGCGGGGCGCGAGGGCAAATCGGGCTGGGGAACGTCGCGGCGGCTGCGCCAACGTTTGTATGACGAGACTCGCAGCAATGTGGCGCTGCGCGTGGGCGATGGCGAATCGCCTGAACAGTTCATCGTCAGTGGGCGCGGGGAACTGCATCTTGGCATTTTGATCGAGACGATGCGGCGCGAGGGCTACGAGTTCGAGGTCAGCAAGCCGGAAGTGATCTTCCACGAAGACCCCGAAACGGGCGAAATTCTTGAACCGATTGAAGACGTGCATGTTGAAATCGCGGACTTGATGACGGGCATTGTGGTCGAACTGCTTGGCGCACGACGTGGCCAACTGGTCAACATGAGCACCGAGAACGGCACAACCTATCTGCAATATGTGATGCCGACGCGCAGCTTGCTCGGCTTCCGTCCGCATTTCCTGCGGGCGACGAGCGGCATGGGGCAGATTCACAGCCTGTTCCGCGACTATGCGCCTCTGGGCACCGCCGCACCGATGGCACGGCAGTTTGGCAGCCTTGTGGCGTATGATACGGGCGCGGTGACGGCTTATGCGCTGTCAGGCGCGCAGTCTCGCGGGACGTATTTCGTCAACCCGGGAGCTGAAGTCTACGCGGGTCAGGTGATCGGGGAGAACATTCGCCCCGGCGATCTGGACATCAACGTGGTGAAGGCCAAGCATTTGACCAATCACCGCGCCAAGCCGACGGATAACGCCGTAATGCTTGCGCCAGCGCGTAACATGAGTCTCGATGACTGCATCGAGTTCCTTGGCGAGGATGAACTACTGGAAGTGACACCGGAAAGCCTGCGTATTCGCAAGCGCATCCTCAACAACGAGATGCGGCTTAAGGATCGTAAACGCCGCGAGAAGATGTTCGAGACGGCGTAGGTGAAAGCGATTAGCTTTTAGCCATTAGCCATCAGCTAAAGAAAATGCAGAAGGCCGGGAGAAATCCCGGTTTTTTGATTCTAGCGAAGGTTCAAAGCCTTTAGACGTGCCTACAGAATTGTAAACATCTGGTAAAAAAAAGTACGCCTGAAGGTTTAAGCGGTTATTGGGCGCTAATTAGGCCGTTGATGCTTAGTATGTGATTTATCAATCAGTTACATCACTAAGGAGAGAACGACATGAAACGGTTTAAGAATTTGTTGGCAGCATCGGTGTTCGCGCTTCTGACTATCGGCGCGACAAACGCATTTGCACAGACCCTGCGCGAAGATGTCATCATCATTGAATTGCCTACGGGCATCAATGGCCGGGATGGCGGCGATGTCAACCAGATCGACGACATCGCTCCAGCAGTGGAAACGCCGGACGACCCGGAGCGTGCCGTATTTGTTGTCGGTATTATGTACACGACTATACGCTAACCGGAAATCAAGCGAAGGGATTTCGCAGCGCGCTGAGTTCAGCTTTGAGCCTGTCAGCTAGGTGCAAAGACAAAGGCCGGGAGAAATCCCGGTTTTTGATTCGAGGTGTGAACCGCCAAGTCGCCAAGAAAAACTTTTTGAATTTGAAAGGGCGACCCATGAATCTGTGTAAATTTTGACCTGCGGTTCTTCCCTCAACTCGCAAAAAACCGGAAAAAAACCTGTAAAAGATTCCGCTATAAACCCCGTTATGCACTGCTTTTTTACACTGTGTTGTTTAGATGATGCCAGATCAGAAAAACACGCGCTGTTTAGCGCAGGAGAGAACGCAGTGATTACGCAGCGATTTACCCAACTCAAAAATAAAACGGCGGCGTTCATCGTCGTCACGATGCTGGCGATGGCCATGGTTGTCCCGGCATTCGCGCAAGACGGCGCGCTGCCCATCGGTATCGGTGAGAACCGCGCTGGAGCTATCGACGCCAACAACTTTCTGCCGCAGTTCTCGATGAACGCAGTCGGGCCGCAGTCGGTTCAGGTGCAGGTGCTGGCGATCACGCCGGGACTGCTGCCTGCTTTCCGCGTTTTCGACCCAACCGGCGTGACGCTTGAGAACGTCGGCAACAACAACGGGCAGACGATTGTCCAGTCGAACATCAATCTACCTTCGTCGGGACTGTATACGATTGAAGTTCAAAGCGCGAACGGCGCACCGGGTGAGTTCTTACTGAGCTTGCAGGGTGGTCTGCCCATCGCTGCGCCGATCTCGCTCGTGCCGGGACAGGGGTTGCCGGGTATCGTTGACCCGCAAAACCCGATGCAAATGTATAACTTCACGGCTTCGCAAACTGATGTGCTGCTGCTGACCCTTCGCAGTGATCTGCCTGCTGGCGGCCCGGTTGTGACGATGCGCGATGCCATCAGCGGCCAGATGATCTCGCTGACAGATATGAGCTTGATCGGTCTGCGCTTTCGACTGCCAATTGGTGCGCGCAGCTACAGCATCGAAGTCGCTCACAGCGGCGCGGCTCTGCCTGAGTCGTACATCGTCTGCCTTGAGACCGAAGCGGGTACGACCCCCTGCGCTGACGGCGCTGCGCCTCAATCGCAGCCTGTGGTGAACGTGTGCGGTGTGAGCATCAACGGTCAGAGCGTGAATGTTCGCAGCGGCGCTGGCACGGGTTACGGTGTGATTGCGACGCTGGATGGCAGCGCACCTGTACTGGCCAAGCTGACCGACAACTCGTGGTATCAGATCAATGTGAACGGTGTGATCGGTTGGGTGGCGTCGGGTGTAGTGGTTATCAGCGGCGACTGCGCCAACATTCCGGGTGTCGTGCCGCCTCCGATCATCGTTGAGACGCCTGTTGTTCCCGCTGTGTCGCCGACACCGGTTGTGACGGATGTACCGACTGCCGTACCGACTGATGTGCCAACTGACGAGCCATCGCCTGAACCGACTAACGTGCCGGATGGCGACGACGATGACGGCCCGATTTACAGCACAGTCATCCCGTTCATCCCGTTCAATCCTGACCTCATCGTT
>JACMMD010000421.1 GCA_014379235.1 Anaerolineae bacterium | reverse complement strand
TTGCGCTCGATGACCATGCTCAAGGGGCAAGCTATAGGCATCCTGTTGTTTTAAGCATTTACTAAATATGTCAGGCCACTTCGAGCGGCGCGAGTGGTACTTCAAACGAGAATGTCGAACCGTCCGCCGATGAGCTTTCCAGCCACACACGCCCACCGTGCGCCTCGATGATGCCTTTGCAAATCGCCAGTCCCAAACCTGCGCCTTTCGCCCCGGCGGACTGATCGGCCCCTCGTTGGAAGGCCCGGAAAATATTCGGTTGTTCATCAGGATGGATGCCGGCCCCCTCGTCCTGCACATTGATCCGAACGCGGCCCTCGCTCAACTGAGCGGACACGGTGATGGTAGTTTCTTCCGGTGAATACTTTACCGCGTTGACGATCAGATTCATCAATACCTGCCGAATCCGGCGCTTATCCACGTTCACCGAGATAAGGTCATCCGGCAAGCGCCACTGTAGACGATGTTTGGTGGCAACGGTATTGAAGCGCGGCTGCGCTTCGTTGAAAACGTCGCTTAGATCGCTGGCGGTCTGTTGAATGCGAAACGTGCCTGCCTCGATCTGCGCCAAATCAAGAAGCTGCTCAATCATTTCCAGCAGCACGTCAGCTTCTTCGTCAATCGTTTGGATAAAATCTGTCTGGCTGTCGCTATCCCACATGACATCTTTGGCCAGCAGGGTTGCGGCGAAGCCTTTAATGGACGTGAGCGGCGTTCTCAGTTCATGAGACACCATCGCCAGAAAACGCAGCTTGCGCTCGTCGGACTGTTCAGCGGCACGGCGCGCTTCGATCTCTGCCGCTAACAGGCGAACGAGATCATGAAGCTGCGCTTCCGTCTGCTTGCGACCTTCGATTTCATTCTGCAATTCCGCCGTGTAGCCGCGCACCTCGGATGCGCGTTGGTCAAGCGCGACAGCCAATTGATTGACGCTTGTGGCCAAACGATCTAGCTCGGAAATCGGGACAGGCTGAAGGCGCGCCGTGAGGTCTCCAGCCGCGAGGCGCTCGGTGGCGATAATTAGGCTGTCAATCGGGTCTACGATCAACCGGCTAGCACCGATCCAACCGACCAATAATAGAATGGCCGTTCCGGCCAGCAGACTGATGAGTAGGAAATTCTGTAACTCGTTGGCTTGTTCCAGCGCTACCGCCTCGGAAATACCGACGACCACATAGATGCGTCCCGCGAGATCGCTCAAGGTCGTGAAGCCGTACAGCCGTTTCTCGCTATCCGGGTCAACAGCGGTCAGTGTACCCGTTTGCCGTGCCGTGATAGTCTCAAATATTTCGACCTCCGGGAGCGGCTGACCAATGAGTTCGGGTTGATAGGGGTGAGAAGCCAGCACCGTGCCGTTGGAGTCGGTAACGGTCAGTGTCGAACGGGACGGCAGATCGATTTGGCCGAGCCACGCGCTTAACCAGTCGAGGTGTGTACTTACAACGGCCACGCCCATCAATTCGCCTGCGTTATCGAACACCGGATAGCCGAATGAAATCGATGGCACGTTCGTCGTGCGTCCGATAACGAAATTGCCTACCGCAAAATCGCGGGCTTCAATCGTGCGCTGAAACCATGCGCGGTCTAGCACGTTTGTGCCGGGATTAGCGGGTATCGAGCTGCAAAAGAAATCTTCACCGTCCAACGCTACGACTGAGATATTGCTGTACTGAGGATGGTATGTCAGCAGGTCAGCGAAGTAGGGATTACAGTTTGCAGAATCCCGGCTGCGAACCGCAGGAAACTGGGCCAGCGCTGATAGAAGCTGTCGTCCGGCGGCGATTTGCTGCTCTTGCGTACTGGCCGCCAAGCGCGCAAAACGCAGGGCATTTTCCTCTGCTTCCGCCGCGTCGCGCTCTCGGTGCTTGGCTGCATTCACCAGAATGAGCATCAGGGCCGGCACAACCAGCAGCAAAACGAACAAGAAAAGCCGAATACGCAGGCTGTTCAGAGGAAACCACGAGAACCTTTGTGAGCGATGGGTAATTTCGCGTTTTGTCATAATGTGTCATTGTCGCTGATTCAAGTGTCGTATGCATCTTAACGTATTTACCGATTTTTGACGATGAAGGTGAACAGATAGGTCAGTTATCCATTGTGTTTTCCAGTATCCCGACAACTTGAAACCAGAACGGATCGGCGTCGGAGTTGCGCTCGATGACCATGCCTAATCGCCGCATGACGGCCTGTGATGCCTTGTTATCGTACTCCGTCGTGGCGATGATGCGCCGCAGGTTTAAGTTTTCCGGCTGAAAAGCCCACGCGATCATGCCTCGCGCCGCTTCGGTGGCGTAGCCCTGCCCGCGATGATCGGGCGATAAAGCCCAAAATAATCCAACTTCGGGACGATAACGGCGATCAACCGGCAGGTTCAAGCGGGCGCTGAAATACGATAGCTGCCCGAACGGCCCGATGCTCGGCACATAACCCACCAAGCCGACGAGCGTCCCATCTTTGAGCGTCAGCGCCCGTTCTCCATACGGTGGTTGATGCAGGCGTTCGAGTTCATCATTGTTCAACACCAGCCAGTTTAGCCAGCGTTCACATTCGGCGCGCGGCATTCCATCAATGGCCGTCGTCAGGACGTGCATTGCGTCGAAGTCAGACAACATGAGCGGGCGAATCGTCAGGCGTTCGGTTTCGATTATCACGATAGGCTTTCTGGCGTTGAGCGATAAACGGTACAGCCGCGCTGTTCAATCTCCGCAATCCATGAAGGCAGGACACGCAGTTTGTTCCAGCGCAAATCGAGCTTCTTGAGGCTGGTTATCAGGCGGAGAATGTCGGGTATTTCGGTGAAACGGTTGCCGCGTAAGTCGAGATACGCGAGATTAGCCAAGTACACGAATGAGGCGGGCAGCTCGGTCAAGGCGTTGTTTCTCAAGTCGAGCGTGGTCAGGCTACTCGATGCGGCAAGCGACATCGGCAGCGCTGCCAGTTTGTTATTCATGACGTGCAGTTCGTTCAGATTTTTCAATGCGCCGAGCGAGTCTGGAAGCGCAGTCAGTTGGTTGTTATACAGCCGCAGTTCTTCGAGACTGGTCAGCTTACCGATGGCCTCTGGCAGCGTCGTTAGCTGATTATCAGTGACATTGAGATAACGCAGCTTGGGCATATTCTCAAACAGAGATTCGGGCAGCGATGTTAAGCGGTTGTTGCTGATGTATAGAAAATAGGTGAGCGCGCTCAAATTGCCAAGCGAGTCGGGCAGCGCGGTTAGCGCGTTGTGTCCGATGTCCAGCGTATGCAGCTTCGCCAGCTTGCCGATATTTTCGGGCAGCAGGGTTAAACGATTGCTGTGCGCGTAGAGTTCGGTCAGGTTGACCAGTCCGCCAATGCGCTGCGGCAGAACGTGGAGCGGGTTATCACCGATGTACAGCACTTCGAGCGCGGTCATCGTCCACAGCGAATCGGGCAGCATGTTCAGCGTGTTATTCATGACGTGCAGTTCGCGCAGTTTCGAGAGTTTACTAATTGACTCCGGCAGTGTGGTTAGACGGTTGCTATCGACGTGCAGTTCGTGCAGGTTGACGAGGCCGCTCAACCAGTCTGGCAGCGCGGCCAACTGGTTGGCATCCAGATACAGCGCTTCGAGACGGGTGAGGTTGGCTAACGAGTCGGGTAAGTCGTGCAGGTGATTGCCAGTGACATCGAGGTAGCGCAGGTTGGCGAATTCGGACAGCGTATCGGGCAGCGTTCGCAGCCCCGCGTAACGCATCGACAGCGACAGCGCCGTATCGTCCTCGACATAAATACCGATGCCGTTATGCGCGACAGCGCGTTTGTCTGTCAGCAGCGTAACCGCGATTTCGCCCTGTTCAGCAGGCGCATGAGCCTGAACGAACTTGGCCAATTCGTACAGCGCACGCATCTCGGACACTGGCAGGACGACATCGATACGCATAGGTGGTTACTTTACGATAAGGCTGCTGATGGTTTCAAACGTTCGATCAAGGCGCGCTCTACCGGAAAGGCGTACATGCGCTTCTCGACACGCCAGCGAGACAGCGCTCGTAACGGCCAACGTATGGCGCTCTCATTGGCGCTGTAGGCGAAGCGCTGATAGAACTTGAACGACTCGATCTCGCTCTTTTGCTCAGGGGTGAGCCATTCACTGCTGCTGCCGATATAGTCGAAATCAGCCCATTCTTCCAGCGATGCCGGAAAGCGATAGTTCTGGGCCTTGAGGCGTTCGGCAATCGGGTTGCCGGGATAGGGCTTGAAGTAGAAAACGGCCAGTTCAAAGCTGCTGCTCATGGCGCGTAGTTCTTGAGCGACACGCAGGGTCTCGCGCACACTGGCCGCTGATTCGCCGGGGAAGCCGACAATCACATTGATGATCGCGCCGATGCCATGCTTGGCCAATTTCTCCGCCGACAGCCACATATCCTCGACTTTGATGTCCTTCTGAATCCAGTCGATGGTTTCCTGCGAACCGGCCTCTAAGCCGATCATCACTCGGCGCAAGCCGGAACGCTTGCAGATTTCGTAAACGGCATCATCGAGGCGGCGGCCTTGATCGGCGCGCATCGTGCCTGTCCACGTAAAGTTGGCGTTCTCGCTTTCCTTGAAGCGCACAAACCCCTCAGCGATTTCGGCGACGCGCTTCTGCTGCGTGAAGTAGGTTTCATCCTGTAGACTCAAATCGGTGAAGTGGTAGCGCCGCCATAGGTCGCTGACTTCCTCGATCATGCGCGCTGGCGTGTAACCATACCAGCCGCGATTGAACACCGCCGGGTCTGCACAGAAATTGCAGCGGAAGCGGCAGCCCTGCGACGAGATGTAATCCATCTGGCGCTGGCCCTTGAGGCCGAAATAGCCTTCTACCGGAATCAGGTTGTAATCGTGGCGCGGAAAGTCGTTGATGTCACGCATCACACGGGCGAGGTTGTAGACGATTTCGCCCTCACTATTGCGGAACACGCAGCCCGTCACGCCATACAGCGAACTGCCCGCTGCCAGTCGTTCGAGAATCTCCGCGAAGGTTTCTTCGCCCTGTCCCGTGACCGCCGCCGTTATGCCTTCTTCGTTGACGACCATTTCGGGGAACAGCGATGGATGCCAGCCGCCCCACACAATCGGCAGATTTGGCTGCCGTTCGCGGGCGGCACGGCTGACCGACAGCGCATCGCGCAGGGGCGCGCCTGTGAGGACGGTCATACCGAGGCACAGCGCGCCGTCGAGATGCTTCAT
>JACMMD010000420.1 GCA_014379235.1 Anaerolineae bacterium | reverse complement strand
GTTTTCTGGCGTGGGCAGCGCTGATTAGTATTCTGGGAAACCTGCTGCTGGATTTTGTCAGCTTGTGGGTGTCGATGACGGCCATCGGCGGCGAAGTCAGCGCGGGTCGTTGGGACTTGCTGCGGTTAACATCGCTGCGCGAGGATGGCATTGTCGAGGCTAAACATGCACTCGCGCAGCTTAGAGCATGGCGCATCACGTTGGTTGTCGTTGGGCTGCGCTTAGGACTGGTGATTATTCTGGCGCTGCACGGTTTCGTATTATTGCCGTTGTTTGGCAATGGCGGGGATATTTTCGGCTACAGCGATTTTGGCACAGGCGTAGTGCTGTACACGACGCTGGCTATCTTTTTCGCTGTTTATATCTTCGAACCTTTGTGGCGAATGCGAACGCAGACGGCCTTGGGCATGATGGTTTCGACGTATACGCGGAGCGTGGTCTACGCGGCGTTGGGGTCGCTTGGCATGATGATCGCCGTGCTGGTGGTGCAAGCGTTGATTATCGCCGCGATTGGCTTTGTCATCAGTGTTCTAACACGTGGCTTTGGTTATACCAGCCAATTGAGCAGCATGTGTTTTATACTCGTGGTTTGCAGTGCAACGGCGGTTATCATCTATATGTTTTACCGGACGGTGGGTGAATGGGCGTTGGGACGGACGACGCGGCGCGCATTCATCGCGGATTAGCGGCCACCGCTTCGGGTTTACGCTCGTTAGCGGGCGTGTTAGAATCTCTCCTAATGAAGTTGGCTTGGTCAACAAGGGGCTTAAGCCTTTTGTTCAACCAGAAACCAGAAGCGAGAGCAGCGTGAGACGCATTGCGATTTTGCTGGCGCTCTTGATCGTGTTGGCGGTGCTGATCGCTGCGGCGACACTCACCGCGAATTGGCATTACGCGGTTCCAGTTGCGCCGGGAGCGTTGGCCTACGCGGCAACCTTCGATGACCTGCTGACCGATTGGGATCAAAACCCCGGACGGCTGTCCGCACAGGCAGTGGATGGCGTGCTGCGGCTGACTATCGGTGACACGAACGATGGTTTGTATTCGGCTGCGCGTCCATTTTTCAGCGATTTCGATCTGCGCCTTCAAGCTCGTGCAGTGGAAGGGCCGGACGATAACGGCTACGGCGTGATTTTCCGACTGCATGACCGCTACGACGATCACCCTTTGCTCAGTGATGATTTCTTGAACAATGTGGTTGTGCGGCGGTTGGTGGAATTGAACGAGCGTTACAACTACTACATGTTCCTCGTCAGCAGTGACGGTTTTTATCAGGTGGCGCGGGTGCTGGACGGCGGCGAAAAGGTACTCAGCACATGGATCGAGTCGCCATTGGTGAACAACGGGATTGGCGCGCAAAACGATTTGCGCGTGGTGGCTCATGGTGACGAATTTCAGTTTTTCATCAACGGAACGCAGGTTGAGCTGTGTATACCGGACGACCCGAACGCACAAAGCACGTATCGTCTTGGCGAATGTCTGGGCGGGCAGATGGTCGAGACACTGGTCGATGACTCTAT
>JACMMD010000419.1 GCA_014379235.1 Anaerolineae bacterium | reverse complement strand
ATGGATTTCGTCAATTTAGAGCAGTCGCTCAATGACCTGCTGCGCGGGCACGATGCGCGCAACATCGCCGTCATCGAGCAGATGATGGACAAGTTTTACCCCGTCGAAGGCCACAAGTACAGCCGTTCGGGATTAGTGCGGCAGGGAATAGACCTCGCGCTGCTGGATTTGTTGGGGCGAGTCGATGGCGTATCGGTTTCGACGCTGTTGGGCGGCGCGCTGCGAGACCGCTTCAAAGTGTGCTATCCGATATTTCGGATGCGGTCTGAAGCCGAGATTGAGCCGAACCTCGCCCGCATACAGGAGATGCTCGCGCTGGGCTTCGATCTGATTCGCGTTTACGTCGGCGCGAACGTCGAGGTCGATGTGCGTTTCTTCGAGGCTTTCAGCGCCCGTTTTGGCGAGACAGTGAAGATCAAGTCGCTGGATTTCTCGAACTTGCTCGATTGGCGGCGCAGTCTGGCAGCGACGGAGCGCATCGCGGACATCGTGGATTTTACACTGATCGAGAGCGCGGCGCGTGAGGACGATTATGACGGCATGGCCGAGTTTCGCCGTCGCAGCCGTCACCCCATTTCCGAACACGTCAATCACCTGCAACATGCGTGGCATTTCGTTCACTACGGCTGTGTGGATATTCTCAATGTGTCGCCGTATGTGGTCGGTGGCATACGCGCCTGCCTGCGAGTGATCGCGCTGGCGGAAGCGTCACGGACTGGCGTACTCATCGGCACGACGCAAGAACTCAATCTGGGCACAGCCGCCGTCGCGCATCTAGGCGCGGTGGCCCGCGTGCTGGATTATGCCAGCGACAACACCGGCCCCGAACTGTACACTGCCGACATCGTGAAAGAACCGCTGCGCTACGAGAACGGCTTTTTGCTCGTGCCCGATGGGCCGGGACTCGGCGTCGAAGTGGATGAAACGCTCTTGCAGCAGCGCGCCACGACGGTCACGAGTACCTTCGGCACGGATCTGGTCGGGCTGCTGGATCGCACCTCTGCGGCTGATCGGAAATAAATCGGAGATTGAAATCTACGGCTAGAAAACATGAATGTGAGCCTTCTAGGCGGGGGTTTTAACCCTCGGTGTTGGAGTCAGGGCCGCCATATGGGGAACGTGTCGCAGATGCCATCGAGGCTGCCGGTTAGCTCACGGATCAGCCCGCGCCTTACATCCGCCGCGAAGACACCGCAGCTTCCCGTTGCCACGAAGCGCCCCGTATAGCGCCGATCCAGCGTGAACACCAAGTGCGACCCATCTGGCGACCACTGCGGCGAGGTTTCGGGGCCGTCACTGTAAGTCAGGCGGCGGACGCTGCCTGCGTCGCCATTGGCGCTCATCGTGTACACATCGAAGTAGCCGTTGTCGCGGTTCGATACGAAGGCTATTTGTGACCCGTCCGGCGACCATGATGGCTGCGAATCCATCGCCGTATTGTCGGTCAGACGGCGTTGATTCCAGCCGCGCACCTGCCCATCTGCCCCCGCCGCTATATCCATCACGAAGATTTCAGCACTCAAAGCGCTGTCAACCCACGAAACATAGGCGAGGCGACTATCGGGCGACCATGCGGGCGATTGATCGTCGAAGGGCGAATCTGCAAGCGGCCATGTTTGACCGCTGGCAGCATCGAGCAGCCAGATATCCCAATTGGACGTACTGACTCCGTAAGCAATATAGCGGCCATCGGGCGACCACACAGGCTGTGCTTTCCATTCAGGTGTATGGGTCATCTGGCGAATGCCGCTGCCGACCCATGCACGGTCCGGCGCGGTCAACACATCCATCACGTAAATATTGGCTGCGCCGCCTGTAACACTCATCAGGGTGAAAGCGAGTCGCGTTCCATCGGGCGACCACGCCGGGTTATCAGCAACGAAATCTGGCGTAGAGGCCGTTAAATTGCTTAGGCCTGTGCCGTCTGCGTTCATCACGAAAATATCGCTTCGGTCATAACCGGCCACGAACGCGATGCGTGTTCCATCGGGTGACCACGCAGGCTGACGCACGTAACCGATGCTGCTGGTCAACTGGCGCTGAACGGCGTGGTTGATGTCCAGCAGATAAAGCTCGGCTTGTCCACTGCGAGTTGAGACGAGCGCAAGTTGTGACCGGCCATTGTCCGGCAGCAGGTGATTGGTTGTCAGCAGTGCGCCGACAATGACAAACACCGCCGCCGCGCCGCTGATGATGGCGGCCATAGCGATACGGGGAAGACTGCGAAGGCGCAGAATCACGTCTTATGGCCACCACGCGGGCTGCTGACGGTCAATCAATCCGTCCGTGAGCGGGCGCATCGCGTAACCGTCTGCGCTGGGCGCGGCATCTATGTCGATGGCGTAAATCTCGCTGTGACCGCGCAGGCTGGCCGCGAATATCAACGTGCGTCCATCGGCAGACCACGACGGATCAAAGGCGGTGTATTCGAGCGGTGACACGCGGCGCTCTGCTGGCAAACCCGCTCCCGGCACGAACGCGAGGTCGATCACGTAGACGGCGAAATGTCCGTCGCGGCTGGACACGAACGCGATGCGCGGATTGTCTCGATCCGGCGACCATGACGGATTCTCGTCCCACGCGGGGTGATGGGTGATCTGCCGCGCTACGCCGCCCTCTAAGGGGGTGATATAGATTTCGCCGCTGCCCGTGCGATTCGACGCGAACGCCAACCAGCGGCCATCCGGCGACCACGTTGGTTCACCATCATAGGCGCTGTTATCGGTGATCGCTGTTGGATGCCGGTTGTTTTCGTCCAAGAGATTCATGACTACGACCTCAGCATCAACGT
>JACMMD010000418.1 GCA_014379235.1 Anaerolineae bacterium | reverse complement strand
TTCATCGCTGGTTGGGGGATGTGGGCGTTCACGGGGCGGCTTGGTTTGCCGACACTGGGACGAGGCATGAGCGCGCTGGCGTTCGGCATGACGAGTTATCTGGTGGCACGGCTCGGCACGTACCCGATGATCGCGGCAGCAGCATGGCTGCCATGGCTTTTGTGGGCGGCATATGGCGTGATGAAAGATGGGCGGCGGCGAGATGTCGCGTGGTTGGCACTGTTCGCGGCGCTGCAACTGTTGGCGGGTCATGCTCAGACGACGTGGTACGCGCTGGCGCTGGTCGGGTTGTTTGTCCTATGGCGCTGGTTATACGCTCGCCGTGAGTGGGTTCGCGTAGTTATGATCGTGCTAGGGCTGGCCTTAGCGGTGGGAGTGGCGGCGCTGCAACTGCTGGCAACGGCGGAATTGTTGAGCCAATCGCAGCGTTCCGATGGCGTGGATTTCGACTTCGCTATGAATTACAGTTATGGCCCGGTGCGAACCCTGAACTTCCTCAACCCGGACGTATTCGGCACTCCTGCCGATGGCTCGTATATCACCGAAGGGGCGTTCTTCGAGGACGCGGTTTACATCGGGCTGATTCCGCTGGTGTCGGCGTTTGCGGCGTTGTTCGGCTGGCGTCGGCGGCGGCGAGAAGGGCAGCAGTCGGCGCTTTGGACTGACGTGCCGTTCTGGTGGGTGATCGTGATTGTGGCGTTTGTGTTCGCGCTCGGCAAGAACACACCGATATTCCCGTTCCTATATCGCAATATACCGACGTTCGATTTGTTTCAAGCGCCTGTTCGCTGGCATCTGTGGACGGTGTTCGCGTTGAGCGTATTAGCTGGCATTGGGACGCAGGCATGGCCGCGAGGCGGACGTAAAACGCGCTGGGCGATTGTGGGCGGATTTGGCGCGGCGGCGGTGGCCTTCGCGGTGCTGGCGTTGGGGCTGCTGCCTGTCGAAGGCGCGGCGGGCGAGGGTATCCGCGTATTGATTGGCGCGGTGGTAACGACGGGTATTCTCGGCGCGGTGGCCGGACTGCTGACTCTGCGCCGTGTTCGTGATGCGCGATGGTCGGTGCTGGTGCTGATAGTGGTTGCGGCTGATCTGACATGGGCGGCGAAGGGACTCAACCCGACAGTACCCGGTTTTGACATCGACGCCAGCGCGATAGGCGGGCGCGGCTACTGGCTCAACGAGACGCTCGACCCGTTGCAGTTTGAGACCTATTTTACCTTTGACGATTATCGGCCCGCCGTTGCGAAGTGGGACGTAATTCGAGAGAGTAATCTCCCCGATTTGAACTTGCTGCACCGTGCGCCGCTGCTCAATAACTTTGAACCGCTGCTCGTCGGGCATCATGCAGAATACGTGGATTTGATCGAAGCGGCGACGCTTGAGCAGCGCTTTCATCTGCTGCAAGCGGCCAGCGTCGATGGACTTTACCCGCTTACTGACCTCAGCGAAGCCAATGCTTACAGCCCAAGCGCGTGGCTTGTCGGCTCGGTTTGCTGGCATTCGAGCGAGGAATCGCTGCGAGAGGCGTTACTTAACGCCGACTGGAATCCGTTGACGCAAGTTCATATACTGGGTGAGGGCGATTGTCCTGCTGCGCCTGACGAAGTGACGGTTGAGCCGCCTTTCTGGTCAGGCGATACGGGCCGGATTGAAATTCAATCTGTCGAGGGGCGCGATAGCTGGTTGGTCGTGGCCGATACAGACTATCCCGGTTGGGAAGCGACGGTCTATGGGGAACCCGTTGCCATCTCCCGCGCTAACCTCGCGTTTCGGGCGATCCCTGTGCCTGCCGGGCCGCTGACGGTGCGCTTTGAGTATCACCCGTGGTGGCTGCTACCGGGGACGGTCATCAGCGTAGTTAGTCTGCTGCTGCTGCTGACGTTGTTCAGGATTAGTACCGAGTACAAAGTACAGGGTACAGAGTAAAAACAAACTCATCACTTTTGCTGGCCCATTTCGCGTAAAATACAACTACAAGTAAGTATTCAAGGGCGTGTAAGGCGATGTTGTTCTCCCCGACGGTTCGAGTGCGGCGTCTGCAACTACGGATTTCCGAGCGTCGTTTGCTGCTGATGGCCGGCGATGTTTTTGCTGTCGTGCTGGCAGTGGTGATCGCGCTGCGTATATGGGCGTTTGTCGCTCAAGACCCGTTCACCGTTGATTTTGTGCTGCCGCAGTCGGGCTGGTTTTTCGTGCTGGTGGCGCAGTGGCTGATCCACGCCGCTGCTAATGATTTCTATGAACTGCGCGTTGCCGCTAAACGCGGTCTGACGTTTCAACGTCTGCTGGTGATTACGCTGCAACTCATCGTCGCCTATGTCGTGATTTTCTTCATATCGCAGCCGGGGACACTGCCACGCCTGTTCATTTTGTATTATGGTGTATCTTCTTTCCTGCTGATTAGCCTGTGGCGGCTGGCGAATCCGGCGCTGGTCGGTTGGGTCGGGCAGCCGCGCCGCGTGTTGATCGTCGGTACGGATTGGGCCGCGCAGTCGGTCATCGATGCGATCAAGCGTTTCGCACCGGACGAATATCAGGTTGAGGGAATCATCGGTGAGGTCGGGGACGTGGGCAAGGTCATCAGCGATGTGCCTGTCATCGGTACAGGCGTGGATTTACTGAACTTCACCCTGCGCGATCATGTCAGCGAACTGGTTGTTACGTCTACCCGCGAACTCAGCGGTGAAACTTTTCAGGGCGTGATGGATGCTTACGAACGCGGCGTGGCTGTTGTGCCCATGCCGCTGTTGTACGAACGCATCACGGGGCGCGTTCCGGTAGAACACGTCAACAATAATTGGGCCGTCGTGCTGCCCATCGAGGGTGGTTCAGTATTCGATCCGTATCCGGTGTTTAAGCGCCTGCTCGATATTGTGTTGGCATTGGTAGGTATGATTCTGTTTCTTTTGGCGCTGCCGTTTATTGCGCTGTTGATCCGGCTGGATTCGGCGGGTGACATTTTCTACTCGCAAGAGCGTGTCGGCAAGAATGGGCTGATCTTCCGTATCTATAAGCTGCGGACAATGGTCACGGATGCCGAGGCCAAAACGGGGGCGGTGTTCGCGCAGAAGAACGATGATCGCATCACCCGCGTCGGCAAGTTCCTGCGTAAAACCCGCTTAGACGAACTGCCGCAATTCTATAATATCCTCAAGGGCGATATGAGCCTGATCGGGCCACGGCCAGAACGCCCCGAACACGTCTCGCGGCTTACTCAGAAAATCCCGTTCTACCGCACGCGACTGATCCTGAGACCCGGCGCAACAGGTTGGGCACAGGTGCGCTATGGTTACGGCGCAAATGACGAGGACGCGCTGGTGAAGCTGCAATATGATCTGTACTATGTGCGCCACAAATCGCTGGCGCTCGATTTGAACATCATCCTTCGCACGTTCGG
>JACMMD010000417.1 GCA_014379235.1 Anaerolineae bacterium | reverse complement strand
GCGCGCAGCTTCTCCGGCGATGCCAAGCAGGTTCAAACGCTGCTCAAGGCGGCCATGAGCCACAAAGGTACTGCCGTGCTGGACATCATCAGCCCGTGCGTGACCTTCAATAACGCCGATACCTCGACCAAGAGCTACGGCTACGGCAAGGAACACGAGATCGAACTGCACACCATCGACTACGTGATGCCGCGTGAAGAAATCACCGTCGATTACGAAGAAGGCGGCGCCATCACGGTTGAGATGCACGATGGTTCGCACATTCGCCTCAAGAAGTTGGGCCGCGACCACGACCCGCGCAACCGTTCGCAGGCGATTTCGCTGATCGACGAAGCGCAGCGTGAGCAGTTGTTCCTGACTGGCTTGATCTACTACGAAGAGCCGCGCCCGACGCTGGCTGAAACCGAAGGCATCACTGAGACACCGCTGGCCCATCTGCCAGACGAATTGATGCGACCCTCTGCTGACGCGCTGGCGAAGGTCATGCAAAGCTTGATGTAAATCTTGCCTACTTCGTAGGGGCGCTTCGCGAAGCGCCCCTACAGGCTCTACTAACGCTACTCCGCCAAATCAAACACCACCGGCCAAATCGGCCTTCCGGCTGGACGTTCCCCGCGCTCAAGCTGTTTTACAAACTCGTCAAAGGGATTGGGCTTTAAGCTAAACGCCATACCCGCATCCCACGCGCTGATTTGTGCCACGCCTAGAGCAGCGCTCGACGTTGAAAGTGGATGCAGCGGTAACGTTAGGCTTGCGCCACCAACCATCAACATCGCTACCATTGTACGCGCCGCTTCTGCATCTGCCGCCAGAAACACACGCGGCGAATCCGGCTCATGCTGCGATACTCGCGTATAGCCCACGATTTGACTATCGCGCATATAAACCGCCGCCATGATTGCCGGGTTCGGACTGATCCAATCCAGCAGCGCATCGCCGGGATCAAGCGCGAAATCGACATTGCCTTCCTCATGCAGCCATAATTCACGCAATACCGGAACGTCAGCCTCTAGCGGCTTGCGCGTCTCTAGCAGCTTTTCAGATTGTGAGACATCTATGGCTTCCAGTATGAGCGAAGAAACGCCGTAAACGCCCGGGCGGTAGCCGAAGCGCGGATAATACTCCACATGCCCCAATAGCAAACTTAACGCGAAACCCTTCTCCCGTGCGGACTGATGCCCCGCTTCGATCAACGCGCCGCCGATGCCTTGCTTCTGATGAGCAGGGTCAACCGCGATAGGGGCAAGGTTCACAGCGCGAACATCTTGTCCAAGCAGCCTGATGCTATACGGCGAAAAAAGCACATGACCGACGATGCGTCCATCAATCTCCGCTACGAACGAGAGGTCAGGGTCAAATGCGGAGCGATGACGCAGCAGGTCAACGACCAACGCTTCTCCAGCGCGCTGATCAAAAGCGCGCACATTCAACGCGGCAATGGCGGCATAATCTCGCGGGGTTTCTGGACGAATGTTCACCTTCAATACTCCTCAACAATAAACGCACCATTCAACCCTATTACGATGTCATACTTTGGTGTGAAGACAAACCGTCACCAACTTTTTCGCAACGTAATACCCCTAGAAAATGGGGGTATAGCTTTTGCATATCATGAACTAAATTTACCCCATGCAAAACGACCCCGTTTTCTAGCATTCTTTAGCACGACTGCTACAATCTACCAAATCAACAATGTCGCGTGTTGAAACACAGCAACAGGAGCAAACTCTATGCCAGATTTCTATCGGCTAACTGTAGAACAGACGCTGACTGAACTCAAATCCACCCCCTCGCTAGGCTTAACCGATGCCGAAGTTGCTGCCCGTCAGCAGCAGTATGGCAAGAACGTGCTTCCCACTTCATCCGGCTCAGGCATTATCAAAATCATCATCAGCCAGTTTGCCGATTTGATGGTACTGATTCTGATCGCGGCGGGTGTGATTTCGTTCCTCGTTGGCGATGTCAAAGACGTGATTGTTATTCTGGCAATCGTCGTTCTCAACGCTATCCTCGGTGTCTATCAAGAATATCAAGCCGAGCAAGCCTTAGCCGCACTCAGCGCCATGCAAGTGCCGCTGGTGAGCGTCCGGCGCAACCACGAAGTTCATCAGATTAGCGCCGAAGAACTCGTTCCCGGCGACATTATTCTGCTTGAAGAAGGCGATAGCATTCCGGCGGACGGGCGTTTGATAACCAGCATCAACTTGCAGGTGGTCGAAGCCGCCCTTACAGGCGAGTCGCTGCCTGTCGAAAAGGACACCGCCCCGATTGCGGGCAAAGAAGACGTGCCGATTGGTGATCGCCATAACATGGTGTTCATGGGCACAGCCATCAATTATGGCCGCGGCGAAATGATCGTCACGACCACCGGCCTACAAACGCAGCTCGGCAATATCGCCGCCATGCTGATGCGCGTCGAAGAAGGCATAACGCCCCTACAGCGCCGCCTCAACAAGCTCGGCCAAACGCTGGCGATTGGCGCGGCGGGCGTGGTCGCCATCGTATTTGTCGCTGGTCTGCTGCGCGGCATTCCACTGGCGGATATGTTCCTAACGTCGATTAGTCTCGCGGTTGCCGCCGTACCCGAGGGTCTGCCCGCGATCATCACCATCAGCCTATCGCTTGGCGCGGCCCGTATGGTACGCCGCAATGCGCTGATCCGCCGTCTGCCTGCTGTTGAAACGCTCGGTTCGGTGACCATCATCTGCTCGGATAAGACGGGTACGCTCACCAAGAACGAGATGACCGCCACACGCCTCGCCGTACCCAAGTTCAACAATATCGAAGTGACAGGCATCGGTTACACGCCGCAGGGCGATTTCTTCCTTAAAGGCGAACCGCTCGACCCGCGCACTAACCCGCAAATCGGGCGCTTCCTGATGTCGATGGCGCTCTCCACCAACGCTCACCTTGAGCGAACCAATGGCTCTGCGACTAGCGTCGTCGGTGATACGACAGAAGGCGCGCTGCTTGTGGCCGCGCAAAAAGTCGGTTGGACCCGCGAACAGTTGGAAACCGATCTGCCCCGCATCAACGAACTCCCTTTCAGCAGTGAACGCAAAGCCATGACCACCATCCATAAGGTGGCCACACCTCAAGCGATAGAGATGTTCGAAGAAACTCCTTACATCTCTATCACCAAAGGCGCGCCCGATAAGCTGCTGGACTGGGCCGCCTATGAACGTATGCCCGAAGGCTCTGTGCCGATGACCGACGAACGGCGCAAAGTCTGGCAAGAAGAAATCGACTCTATGGCCGCGCAGGGTTTGCGCGTACTGGGCATTGCCTATCGCCCGTTAGATACTCTACCCGGCAAGCTCACCGAAGACATCGAGCGCGACTTGCACATGCTTGGACTCGTCGGCATCGTAGACCCGGCGCGTCCAGAAGCGAAAGAAGCGGTACGAGTAGCCCGCGAAGCCGGAATCCGCTCCATCATGATTACCGGCGACCATGCACTCACTGCCGAAGCCATCGCCCGCGATCTCGGCATCCAGAAGGAAGGCGAGAAGGTCGTCACGGGTACGATGTTGGATAAGATGTCCGACGACGAACTGAGTAAAGCGCTGCAAATCACCTCGACCTTCGCCCGTGTTTCGCCTGAACATAAGCTGCGCGTCGTTCAGGTACTGCAGCGCCAGAACGAAATCGTCGCCATGACCGGTGACGGCGTGAACGACGCTCCCGCGCTCAAGCAGGCCGACATCGGCGTAGCGATGGGTATCACAGGCACGGATGTCAGTAAGGGCGCGGCGGAAATGGTGCTGACTGACGACAACTTCGCCTCAATTGTCGCCGCCGTTGAAGAAGGTCGCGTCGTTTACGACAACATCCGCAAGTTCGTGCGTTATCTGCTCAGTTCCAACGTGGGTGAAATCCTCGTGATGTTCATCGCCCTGATAATCGGCTTCAAAATCCCGCTGCTGGCTATTCAAATCCTGTGGATCAACCTCGTCACCGACGGTTTGCCAGCCATCGCGCTCGGCTTTGAACCCGGCGAACGGGACGTGATGCGCCGCAAGCCGCGTCCGCCGCAGGAGAGCATTTTCGCGGGCGGCATGGGCCAGCACATCATCTGGGTATCCATCCTACTGACCGTTATCACACTCGGTGGCTACGTGTATGGTTATGCCTCGCACAAGATGGATCCTCTGAGCCGCACACTGGGACTCGAACATCTCACGTATACAGAGTTAGATGAACTTGTAGGCGACGAAGAAGTTGAAATCCCCGCCAATTGGGACTCACTGTCTCTCGAAGAGAAAGAAGTGCTGGTACTGGGCGGTGAGCCGGAAGACGCATCTTACGTCGAACCGACCAGCGAAGGCATTCTCGGCCACGCTGAACGTATCCCACGCACGATTGCCTTTACGGTTCTGGCGCTCGGTCAAATCTTCCATGTGATGGCCATTCACGGCGGCGACAAAACATCGTTCTTCAAAGTCTGGTTCAGCCACAATCGCTGGCTGTTCTACGCCATACTCTCAACCTTCGCGCTGCAACTTGCCGTGATCTACGTACCCTTCCTACGGGCGACCTTTGAAACTGTTCCACTCGGCCTGACAGAACTCGTCATCTCGTTGGGTCTGGCATCGATCATCCTGTTCGCCGTCGAACTGGAGAAGTCTCTCCGCCGTCGGCGTGTCGAGAAACTGCCCGAAGCAGCAGGGGGTGTTTTCTAGCCGTGTTCTAGAAAAATAGGACATTCTGAAAGGGCGTGGGTATACTCGATGTACTCGTGCCCTTTTTTATTGCTCAGGAATATCTCATGGCAACCCACAAATTTACACCGACCCACTACTATCGGACGCTCGGCTCCCATGAACCCGTGCTGCATATCGCAGATGGCGACACCGTTGTGACCACCATCGTCGATGCCGCTGGACAAGATGCCAGCGACGTACAGGTGACACCGCGTGGTAACCCGATGACCGGCCCGTTTTTCGTCGAAGGCGCACAGCCGGGAGATACATTAGAGTTTCACCTTGATAAGCTCACCCCGAACCGTGAGTTCGGCTACACCAATACCATCGTCGCGCCGAACGTGCTTGACCCCGATTTCGCGCTGCTAATGCCCAAGAATGACTCGTGGGCGGCGG
>JACMMD010000416.1 GCA_014379235.1 Anaerolineae bacterium | reverse complement strand
GTAGGTATCCGTTCCCGGCGGAATCGACAGTGCGCCACCGCCGACCAATTCGCCCAAGCGCCCGAACGGCCAGCCGACGGTTGTGTTGAACAGGGTCACGGTTGGGCCGCTGATATAACTCGGTGTGTACTGCGTGAGCTTGTCGATCACCACTAACAATTCTTGCGTGGGCGATGCGTCGAACGTGTAACGCTGAATCTCCACGCCGTTATCGACAAAGCTATTCACGCGAACACCGAGCGTAATTGGTGTAACGGGGAGCGTCGCGGCCTCGGTGACACTGAGAGTGAAGTTGCCAGTCGCGTCGGTTGCGTTACCGATGCCGATGGAGAACTCGCCATCGAGGACTTCGAGCGTGGCTGAAATGCTGCTGAGATCGTCCTCGTTATCGTAGTAAAAGCCTTCGGGATAGCCATAGCCACTCACTACAAACTGCGGGATAAAGCCGCTGGTGAGGCTGGTCACGCTAACCGTGACATAGTGGACGGGCTGTGTGGTGAAGTCGAGTGTGCTGGTATCGAGATTGAAAATTGGCTGGGAGGTGCTAGTAACAGAACCGTTGCGGCTTTCCCCGATGGCGATGGTGTCTTGTGCATAAACGGGGACTGTTAGACAAACGAGTAACGTGACGAGCAGCCCGATCATGAACCGATGAACGATACGCCTTGCTAGCATAATTCATGCTCCATGTCTAACTTAAGCGGAGACTTCTATTGCGTTTTGGGGGCGGGTGACAATATAGCGACGATAACTCTATCGTGGTGCCAAACGAGTTTTGGGGCAATGCGAAAGCTATAAATAACTGGTAAAGAATTGGGGCGAGAGGAAAACGGTGGGGGCAGGTCTCAGACCTGCCCCCACGTGTGAATCTAGCTGATTACTGTACGCGCTGTGGCGCGGCGATCTTGACGAAGTGATCTTCGGGGCAGCGCAGCAGCACATAAAGCGGTTGTGCAGCTTCCGGCTGATTGTTGAGTTCCAGCGCTTGAATGTAGTAGCCAAGCAGTTCGCGTAGTTCCGCGATGGCGTTTTCATCGAGGCGGAAGATTTCCACCGTCGCGCCCTTCGCAATACGGCGGCGAATAGCATCCACGTCGAGATTCATCTCCGGCTGAATGCGCTGGTAAATCGCACCGCCGGACATGCCCGCGCACATCCACGGCCCGGGATCGCCGAGGATGACGACGCGCCCTGATGTCATGTACTCGCAGGCATAGCCCTTGAGGTTTGAACGGGCGGCCAAGCCGCCGAGTTCGTCGCGCAGAGGCGCATCGATCAAGCCGCCGAAGATCACGTCTGCACCGCTCAGGCGGATACAGGCGCGGCTGTCGGCGTTGCCTTGCACGATGAAACGTCCACCTTGTGCGCCATAGGCGAAGCTCTTGCCCACCGAACCATCAAGGCGCTGACCGTTGTGGTTTAGCCCTTTGAGGATAGTGACTTTGCCGCCTTTGGCACATTTAGCCACACCGTCTTGCGCGCCGCCTTCGACCAGCACATTCACCGGATCATCGAGGAATGCCGCTAGACCGTTGCCGGGAAGCGCCGAACTGCTGAAGTTCAGGTGAACGGCTTTCACGTCGGCGGCGTTTTCGAATTCTTGACGTTGCAGCGCGCCGGAGAGATGGGTACCGAGCGCACGATCCATCGCCATGACCTGTTCGTCGTCGTAAGTCAGTTCGAGTTCGCCCCATGCGATATGCTGACCGACGATGTGCGTGATCTCACGAGTGAGGGCAGCGCGTGGTCGTGACAAGCGTAGACCGACGCCGGGTTGTACCTGTCCCTTTGGTGTGTAGGGGACGCGGCGGGTCAGCGGCGTAAGGTCAATCTTGTCGTGCATGGCGATTTGTTCGAGCAGGTCAGCGCGACCTACGAGGTCTTGAGTGCGCGTGAAACCGAGCTTGGCCGTCCACTTGCGGATGTCGTCGCCAAGCATGTGGAACACGTTGACAATGCCCTGCACGGAGTCTTCGTAATCGCGGGGTTCAAAGGACTTGAGACCTTTGAGAGTGGCCTCTTCTTTGGTCTTGATGTGCGTGGTGATACCGACGTGACATGTACCATCCTGACAGCCGCGACAGATCGTACAGCCCACAGCGACCATCGCCAGCGTACCGAAGCCGACACGGTTCGCGCCCATGCACAGCATCTTCACCACGTCGCGCCCGCTTTTCATGCCGCCGTCGCACCACAGTTCAACGTCGTCACGCAGGCCGCTCTCGATCAGAGCGCGATGCGACAGCCACACGCCGATTTCAGCGGGCAGACCGACATAACGCAGCGAGTGAGCGCGGGCCGCGCCTGTGCCACCATCGTAACCCGTGATGTTGATGATGTCCGCGCCCGCTTTAGCCACGCCGACAGCGATAATGCCGACACCGGGGACAACCGGAATTTTGACCGAGATACGTGCATACGGATTAGCAGTCTTGAGTTCGTCAATCAACTGCGCGAGGTCTTCAATCGAATACAGGTCATGGTTATTGCTTGGCGAAATCAGGGCCACGCCGGGGGTCGTCTTGCGCGCTGCCGCCACTTGCTCGGTCACTTTGTAACCGGGTAGCTGGCCGCCTTCGCCGGGTTTCGCACCCTGACCGATCTTGATTTCCAAGTATTCGCACGAGTTCAGGAATTCGATGTTGACGCCGAAACGTGCCGATGCGACTTGATTACCGCGATGATGCGGATACTTGCCCATCACATCGGGTAGTTCGCCGCCTTCGCCGTTTACGCAGATAATGTTGAGACGATACGCCGACTCTGCATAGGACTTGTAGGCGAGTTCGCCCTGTGAGCCAAACGACATCGCGCCGATCAGCACGGGCATATCGTAGCCATCGATGCTCATATCCACATCGGCGGGATTGATGGCATCAGGCGTTTCGTTCTCGCGCAGGCCGATGATGTGACGCAACGCAATCGGAATCTCGTCCTCAAGGTTCATGAGGTGATTGGTGTATTCTTCCAGCGTCATTTCGCCGTGTGCGACGTTTTCGGCCTTCTTCCACATTTTGGGGTAAAAGCGATCCGGGTTCGACAGCTTGTTGGGCTTTTCGGCACGCAGTTCCGCCGCACGTTCTTCCGCGTCGGCCCGCAGTGCGCCCCACGTCAAACCACGTCCGTCTGAGCCGAAATAGTTCGGCGTTCCGAACACAGCGGCGACATTTAGCGACAGTCCGACGGAGCTTATCGAATGACCATAGCCGCGCAGTTCGTGGCAGCCAATCGTAGAAGTGACTTTTTGCAGCGCGTTGGTCAGCGAGGACAGTGTATTGCCAAGCCGCGCCAAAAATTGTTCAGCCGTAAGCGTCTCTTTTGGAGCGCGTGGCGCAATCTGAATACCGACGGCGTACATCGCATAGGGGACGAGCGCGTTCGCGCCCATCGCCACCGTCAGCGCCAGATCATGCAGCGAACGCAGCGCGCCGGAGCGCACGACGATACCCGCACGGCGGCGCAGATTGGGAGAGTAGCCCGATTCACGCAGGGCGCGGTCAATCGCGGCAGTCATCAGCATCGGGTCGAGCCACAGCCGCCGCCCATCGTACACGTCGCTATCGTCAAGGACGACACACTGCGCGCCATCGAGGACGGCTTCTATCGCCGCGCTCTTGAGACGATCAACGGCCATTTCAATGGTTTCGTCAAAAGCGGCGCTTATCGACAGGACAACGACCCGTTGGCCAAAAACGTCGAGCAGGTCTTCCAGTGTCATCGAACCATATTGATGGGCGAGGGCGCGCAAATCTTCGTTTGTGCCAAGTGCGGGATGTCCGCCAATCAACAGCGGGGTCTCCAGCTTAACGGTGATGTCGTCCGGGTTAGAAGCCTGTGCGATGTCTGGCCGCACCCCGACGAACATCGTCGTTGAGAACTGCGCCTGTTCACGTTCGCGGTCAATGGCCGGATTGGTGACGACGGCGACGGTTTCTTTGAAGAAGTCGGGGATGTTCTCACGGGTTTGGCTGATGGCGGCCAGCGGCCCATCCCAACCAAGCGAACCGATTTCCTCTTTTTTGTCGGCGGCGAGTGCATCGATTAACGAAAGATGATAGCGTTCCCAACCGAGTGCGGCCATGGTCGTTGTGTTGACGGCGGCTACACGCTCCAACCAAGGATAAGCGGTGGGTGCTGCGACAGCTACCGCGACAGCGGCAGGAGCGGCTTGCGCTCCGACTGCTGCGGCAACAGCGGTTTCGACAGGGTGTCCACCGTTGCTGCTGCCATTATGGCTTTTGCCGCTGCCACCGTTCCCGTTGCCATTGCTGACGCCGTTTGACGCAGAACCCGAAACGGGCGCTAGGGGCAGTTCATCCAATGCCCAATGGCGATTGTCATGGCTGCCTTCCAGCACGCCGCGTTCACGGGCGCGATTGAGGACGTGGCGCTGAATGGCAGGATAGTCCAGCACTTCGATGTAGCGTCCGGGCGTGATCTTTACAGCGACCTTTTCGCCGGGAGCAAGTGGGCGCGGCTCGGCGGACATCGCATCCATCGGATAAACGCCGCGCTCGGAAGTGGCGAAGAATTCTTTCTCAGTTTCGCCAAACCACAGCGGGCGCAAGCCAAGCGCGTCCACGCTGAAAACGGCCATATCACCCAAGCGGGCGACGACGGCGGCGGGCCCCTGCGCGAACGGGCCGAAAGCGCGGCGAACTTGATCGTATACCGCGTGAATTTCCGGCGCGTTCTGGATGAGATCGTGGCCGAAGGGCGGGAAGATGTATTCCATCGCCTCGATCAGATCGAGATCGTACTGCATACACAGCGCTTGCAGGAAGCGGTCAACGTCCTGCGAGTCGGAGTTGCTAGGGTCGAGCGGAATATCGACCATAGACGCTTCCAGCCGGAAGCGCGAAATTGTGTTGAATTCGCCGTTATGACCGAGCAGGTTAAAGGGCTGCACACGCTCAAAATTCGAGTTGGTGTTGGTGCTATAACGGGCGTGGCCCAGCGTCACCGTCGAGGCGAAGTCAGGGTCGCGCAGTTCGGGATAGTAACGGCGCAGAATTTCGACTGTGCCCTGCACTTTATAGACGACGCTGCTGGACGAGAACGACGCGAAATGCACACCGAGTTCGCGTTCCAGCCCGACCTGTAAACCGAACATGGTGCGGTCTAATTGTTCAGCGGGAACCGTGCCGTTCATGCCGACGATCTGCCAGAAGTCCGGCTCGTTCTTTTCGGCGTTGGGGCCGAGGACGTGCCAGTTGACCTTGCCGGGGTATTCGAGCAGCACATCGAGGCCAGCTTCGTTGATGCGAAAGACGATCTGCTCGACAAGATTGGCGGCACGTTCACGGTCAGCCGCCGGGATCATCAAATGAGCAACCCAAAAGCTGCGGTGCGTAGCCAGCGATGAACGCAGTCCAGCGCGAGCCAGACGCTTTGCCCAAAGCTGACGCGGGATGTCGGTCAAAATGCCGACGCCATCGCCCTCACCATCGACTTGTCCCGTGCGATGGCCCATGCGAGCAAGCGCTTCAATTGTGCGTTTTACGTTGCCGTGTGTGGGTTCGCCGCCTTTGCGGACGGCACAAATTAGCGCGCAAGCGTCATGTTCGCGGGTATCGTCGAGATGGAGCGGGGGTACGTCTGGTTGACTGTGATAGTCAGTGGATGAGTGCATTGACGTGCCTCCTACAAATGCGGTTACGGTTGGGTTGAAAAGATGGGAAGAGGCTCCTTTGTCGCTTCTCAACAAAGCAGCCGCATGTTTCTTTGTCTATAATTTAAAGTAAGAGGGTTCGTATATCTACGGATAGTCTGCTAGAACTTCATTACCACACAATGTGGTATTTTGCACAACCTATCCAAATAATGTGGCTTTTTGCCGTTTATTTACGCTAATTGAGTGCTAACAGCCGCCGGATCGTGAGGGCCAGATGCAGGGCGAGGCGCGTTTCGGGGCGGTCTAGGTCGATGGTTGCGATGTCATTGATGCGATTCATACGATAGAGCAGCGTATTGCGGTGAACGATTAGCATTTCGGCGGTCTGGCTCAGGTTGCCATGACAGGCGAAGAAGGCTTCGAGCGTTTTAAT
>JACMMD010000415.1 GCA_014379235.1 Anaerolineae bacterium | reverse complement strand
GGTAGGCATAATCCTCGATAACACCCGGCACTTCAATATCGACACCGCCTACCGCGTCGATCACCGCCACAAAGCCATTGAAATCCAAACGCGCATAACGATCAATGCCCACGCCGAAATTCTGGCCGATGGCTTGGCTCAACAGCGTGACACCGTAACCGGCCTGTTCCTGTTCGCCAAGCGCGTTGACCGTGTTGATGCGCTCCGTGCCGTAAACGGGCACGTCGATGAACAAATCTCGCGGGATTGAGAGTAGGCTGACTTGCATCCGCTGCGGGTTGACACCAATTAGCATAATGCTGTCGGTGCGCGTGACCATGCCTTCGCCGGGACGTGCATCCACGCCGACCACCAGCAAATCCATCGGCGGCGGCGGGAAGATCAGATAAGCCGCAAAGCCCAGCCCGCACAGAAACAACGGCACGATGAACAGCACAATGGCAATTATCAGCATCCGCGTTCCACAGCCACGGCGACACCCCGCAGGCTGACGAGGACGGCGCGGCGGTAGGGGGCGCTGCTGTGGTTGCAACGGGGATTGGCCGGGTGGTGATACGACTGGCAGTGGGCTTACAGGTCTCAACCGAATACCACGCCCATGTCACGCGCCATTCTGACCATCTCGCCGTTGGCATCGACCACGTTCATGACGAGGGCTTCTTCCATCGGCACAGCCACAACACGATTGCCTTGCAGTGCCGCCATCGTACCCCAACGTTCCTGCGCGACAAGATGCACAGCCGCAGAGCCAAAGCGCGTCGCTAACCATCGGTCACGCGGTGTCGGCTGACCGCCGCGCTGGACGTGTCCTAACACCGTGACGCGAACCTCTGCCTCGACGCAATCCGCCAGCCAGTGCCCGACCCTATCGCCCATACCGCCGAGCTTTCCCTCGCGTCCTGCTTGCGTTGCAATGTAATAGGACTGCTCCCCACCGCTGGGCATCGCGCCTTCTGCCACAACGATCAAGCTGAAACGCCGGCCCGCCGCCTTGAGCGCTTTGATCTTGTCGCAAACGACGCTAATGTCGAAAGGGATTTCGGGGAGGAGTATCGCGTCTGCGCCGCCCGCCACACCTGTTTGCAGCGCAATCCAGCCCGCGTGTCTGCCCATAACTTCCAGCACCATCACGCGATGATGGCTTTCGGCAGTGGTCCGCAATTTATCGAGCGCTTCGGTAGCCGTGCGAATTGCGGTATCGAAGCCAAAGGTCAAATCCGTGCCGCTTAAATCATTGTCGATAGTCTTGGGAACGCCAACGATTCGCGCCCCCATCTGCACCAGCTTTTGCGCGATGCTCATTGTGCCATCGCCGCCCGCGACGATCAACGCATCCAGCCCGATTTCGGCCATGTGTTCGAGCGCCTCATGCGACACATCGACCACTTCAACCGAGCCATCGGACAGCGTCACCTTCCGCGCAAACGGGCTGCCACGATTAGCCGCGCCGAGGATCGTGCCGCCTCGCGCTAGCAGTTCTGAGACATTTTCCTCATCGAGTGTGATGGTTGGTAGTCCGGTCAAAAAGCCATCGAAGCCTTCGCGGACGCCGATCACATCCCAACCATAGCGACTTCGCGCTGTCAGCACAACCGCCCGAATGACGGCGTTCAGGCCCGGAGCGTCGCCCCCGCCCGTCAATATTCCGATGCGTTTGCTCACAACGTCCTCGCTGCAATTGATGGGTAGGGGCGGGTCTGAGACCCGTCCCTACATCAAATTCAAATTAAAAGCCCGGTGTGTCGTACTGCTTCCAATCCGCGCCGCCGGGTTCAAGGCCATAAATACCGCCGCGCGGCGAGTTCAGGAACACGGTGCCAACATCGCCCACTTGAACATGAGCCGGGTAGCCAAATTCCCAGTCCGACAGCGCCCAACCAAGCCGCTCCCGTGCCGACTGATTGTTACGCCAGATCAGCCCGAAGCCGCGTCGAGGCTGATAAGTGTAAGCTGGATTGTTGGCATAAGACGGGTCGATCTCCGGCATCCCGTCTTCAAACGTATCGTTGAAAACTTCCCAACGCGGCAGTGAAGCGCTGGTATACAGCACGTAAATCGCGTCCTGATTTTCGACCCAGAACATCGCGCCGTTCTGAAACTGCTGGAACGCGCCCGTCGTCTCTGAGGCGAGGTTCGTCGGGCAGGTTGGCGGCGCGGGATTCGACACGAAGAACCACGAACTCGAACACGCTACGGCTATCGGTTGAGCAACAGGCGCAGGCGGCGGGGGCTGCTGTTGTTGCAGCACCGCCGTCGGGTAAATGACTGCTTGTATCACAATTGGAGACGGCGTTGGTGGAATGGTCAGTGTGAACGGCGGTGTGATCGTCGGCGGCACGGTAACGGTCAGAGTCGGTGTCATGCTCGGTGTGAGCGTCATCGTTTTGCTCGGTGGCAGCGTCGGCGTTATCAACTCGAAATCCGCCTCAATCGTTACGATCTCCAACGGCGAAATGATCTCGGATGTCACCGGGATAATCACAGGTGAAGGCGTTGGGCTGAGTAAGCGCGTCGGCGCGGGCGTGGTCGGGGCAAGCGTCACATCTTGCACCAATCTGGGGCCAGTGCGCGCCGCGAGATTTTGATCTGCGCCGCAGGCCGCCAAAACCACACTTACCGCCGCTAACATCATCACGACTACCGGAAAAAACATGCGCTGACGCATACGTTATATCTCGCAACCCGTTTGTCACCATGTCCATTTTAGCCACATTCGCCTGTTTCGCAATGCGTAAGACCGCCCACTCTACAGTTCAAAGTTATCAGTAGTCAGTTGTCAGTGCAGGCTATGAACGAGCAAAAATCCTTTTACTGATAACCGATAGCTGAAAACTGACTACTCATTTCTCCCGAAAGCACGGCTGGAAATTTGTTCTATTTCCCTGTAAGCTAGGCACAATCAAGGAGGCATATTTTATGGCAAGAAGACGCAGCACCAGCACCCGTTCAAGTGGCGAGAGCCGCAGCACCAGAGGTAATGGCGGCGGTGGTGGCGGTAGTTATGGTGGTAAAAGCGCGGCAGAAGCGCGTGTCGAACGGCTAACGTGGGGGCTTCTGGTTGCCGCGTTTGCGATACTTCAACTCGTGCCCGAAACAGCGGCATCTTTTCCAACGTGGACTGTTCCGTTAGTTGGGGCAGTTGTTTTGCTTGGTTCCGGCATTTACCAGAACACGCGGCATTGGCGCGTTAGCCCGATCACATGGATCGGCGGCACGTTGATGCTGGTATTTGTCATCCTCAATCTTTACATGCTTCCGGGCCGCAGTTTTCTCGGTGAATCGCTGATTGTCTTCGCGGCGGTGATTATATTCGGCCTGTTCACGGGCGAAACTTAAAACTAACTGTAAGGGACTGCCCGCGCTTTGGCGAAAACCTTGAGGAAACAGAACCTGCTTTTTGTGCAAGTTGTTGACATTCAGCGCGAAATACGCTAATCATTCAACTAGTGTACATGATAAATTCGTGCGCGGATTGGGCAATATGAACGATGCATCTAACGTAATCACCGTCGAGGATATTCGCAAACTTGCCCTGCCGCTCGGTACTCGCGTTGTCGCAGGTGAAGGTTTGCTCAACCGTCCGGTGGCGTGGACAAGCGTCATCCGCCCTGAAGACGGAACGTCTGTACGCGCCCTTCAGCCGAACGAAATGGTGCTGGTCGCCCCCACGGAGAGCAACGGCGCATCCTCGACAGTTCGCCCCGCATCGGATGTAGACATCGTGCGTTGGGCCTCGGACATCGAAGCGGCGGCGGTTGTCCTCAGCGATGGCGCATCGCCTACGGCCATCGCGGAAGCCAACGCTTACGGTATTCCGGTGCTTTCATTACCCATTGGCAGCCGCATTCGGCAGGTCGAAAAGGCCGTCGTCAGCCTGCTGGTTGACCGCAAGGGTCAGATCGAGCGGCGTGGTACGCAAATTTATCGCCAACTGACGCAAATCTCATCGCGCAACGAGGGGCTGGCTGAACTCATTCACGCCATGGCCCGCCTCACCAACAAGACCATCATCATTCAGGACAAGCGCCTGCGTATCCTGCACAGTGTTGTCCAACCGCAGTCCGTCGCCACATGGGACGAAATCGAGATTTTTCTGAAAAAGCTCGACAACCTACCCGTTGAAATTCAAGACCGCCATCACGTCGCCGACATCGACAACCCTGTGCTGATGCAGTCGCTCCCCACGCCGGGGCTGGCGCGTTACGTCTCCCCTATCATCGCCAAAGACATCGGACGCGGTTATCTGTCTATCGTCGGCCACGATAACGAACTCGACGACATCGACGCGCTGGTGGTCGAACACGGCGCGGCGGCCTGCGCGTTGGAGATGGCGAAAGCTAAAGCAATCAGTGATACCGAAAAACGCCTGCGTGGAACGTTCCTTGATCGTCTCTTAATCGGTGACGTGAGCGCGCAGGAAGCCGTCCGGCAGGGCGAACGTTTCGATCACGATATGGCAACACCGCATCTGGCGATTGTGCTGGCGTGGCAAGGCGATAAGACACCGTCACTGCGGCGGCTGGAAACGTTGGTGAACGGTGTGGTCGCCAACCAGCGCGCACAGGCGTTGGTCTGGCGGCGCGAACGCGAGGACGAAGTGCTGGTGTTCGTTGCCGCCGAGCCAAAAGACCCCGTAGATGCCTGTCTGAAACTGGCTCGTGGCTTCAGCCAAGAATCACAGCGACAAGCCCCCGGCGCACGGGTCGCTATTGGCTTGGGACAGGTGGCGCGGGACATCGGCGGCTGGCGTTCGAGCTATCGGGACGCGGTACAAGCGCTCGACTTGGCGATTCGCCTACAAACCGATACGCCGCTGTACATCGGTGATCTCGGTGTCTACCAGCTTATCCTCAGCCTCTCAGACCGCGAGAAGCTGTTGGCCTTTTGTGAACGCACACTCGGTTCGCTGCTCGAATATGATCTGCGCCAACACGCCGACCTGATTAAAACGCTCGAAGCCTTCTTCGCCTGTCATGGCAACCTGAGCCAGACCGCCGAAATGCTAATCGTTCACCGCAATACGCTGCTCTATCGTATGAACCGCATCAATGACATCGCAACCATCGACCTAGACCGCCCCGAAACGCGCCTCGCCCTGCATCTGGCCCTCACGATTCGGCGGCTGTTAGCGCTCAATTAGCGTAAATAAACGGCAAAAAGCCTCATTATTTGGATAGGTTGTGCAAAATACCACACTGTGTGGTAATGAAGTTCTAGCAGACTATCCGTAGATATACCGACCCTCTTACTTTAAATTATAGACAAAGAAACATGTGGCTGCTTTGTTGAGAAGCGACAAAGGTGCCTCTTCCCATCTTTTCAACCCAACTGTAACGGTATTTGTAGGAGGCACGTCAATGCACTCATCCACTGACTATCCCAGTCAACCAGACGTACCCCCGCTCCATCTCGACGATACCCGCGAACATGACGCTTGCGCGCTAATTTGTGCCGTCCGC
>JACMMD010000414.1 GCA_014379235.1 Anaerolineae bacterium | reverse complement strand
TTGTTCCAGCTAAATAGAAAGATGATGATGGCAAGGCTGGCCGAAGCAGGCGCGAGCAGCGGAAACACCAGCCGCCAGAAAATACGAATCTCGCTTGCGCCGTCGATACGTGCCGCGTCCAGCAGTTCATCGGGGATGTTGTAGGCGAACTGGCGCATCATGAACACGCCGAACGCATTCAGCAGTCCGGGTACGATCAACCCCAGATAGCTGTTGTTCCAGCCGAACGCCTGCATCTGGACATACAGCGGAATCAGCAGAATTTGAAACGGCACAAGCATGGTGCTGATGACCAGCATGAATAAAAACTGCTTACCCTTGAACTTGAATTTGGCGAAGCCGTAGCCCGCCAGCGCCGAGAAAAAGACCGTAAACACCACATCCAGTACGGCCATCAACGTGCTGTTGAAAAAGAAGCGGCCAATCGGCGCTTGATTGAAAGCGCGTACATACTGGTTGATGCCCTGAAAATCTTCGGGGAACCAATGAATCGGCGTGGTCAGTATTTCATTTTCGGCTTTAAAGCTGGAACTGACCATGAAGTACAGCGGAAAGCTGAACGTCAGCGCCGCCACCAGCGCAAAGGCCAGCCAAACATAGCGAGTGATGCGCTTTCGCAAGCGCGCTTCAAATGCGGCATCGCTTTCGTAGCCAGCGTTGGACAGCTTGGAGACATCGGTCAGGGCTTTATCAATCATTCGCTCGATCCTCAGTTAATTCAGCGTGAAATCGTCGCTGCGCCCTAGCCGCAACTGAATCGCTGTCACCACCATGATTATCAGAAACAAAACCACCGACACAGCGGCGGCGTCACCCATGCGGAAATACTGAAAGCCATACTTCCAGATGACAATGCCGAAGGTGGTGTTCGCACCTACCGGCCCACCTTGATCGGGCGCGACGATGTATTGCAGCGTAAAACCCTGAAAGGCGTTAATGGTCGATATGGCTGCGACGAATACCGCTGTCGGCTTCAGCAGAGGCAGTTCAACGCGCAGGAACGACTGTAGTCTATTCGCGCCATCCACCAGCGCCGCATCACGCAGTTCTTGCGGGATGGCCGTCAGCCCTGCCAGCCAGATCAGCATGTAAAAAGGGATGATCGTCCAGTCGTGGGCGATGATGATCGAAATGGGCGACAGCCGCACATCATTCAGCCAGCGAATTTCGCCCGTGCCCAACAGCGGCCCAATGATGCTGGTCAGTACGCCGTTGGGATGCAGCAGCACTTTCCAGACGATGGACACCACCACAATCGACGGCAAGAACGGTGAGAAAAACAGCACCTTGAGCGTCTCGCGTCCCGGAAAACGCTGGTAAAAGAGCAGCGCTGCCAGCAGCGACAATATCCACACAGGTACAGTACTGCCAACCACATAACCAAACGTCGCTCCGACGGATTGCAAGAACATGCGATCCGCCATGAGGTCTTGGTAATTTTGCAGCCCAACCCATACGGGCGGACGCAGCAGCGTGAAGTCCGTCAGGCTGAGGCCGAAGCCGGTCAAGATCGGGTACATAAAGAAAACGGCAAAAAACAACACCGTCGGCAGCACGAACATTAAGCCCCAATATTGGCGGCGGCTGATGACATTTCCACTATTGTTCTTTTGTCTCACGGCAGCGGCCATAACATTCCTTGCGCGTCTCTATTGGCAGGGGGTGGACGGGGAATTTTTCGTAGGGGCAGGTCTGAGACCTGCCCCTACGACGTAAACGAGCTTACTTATTCCGTCACGCCGGCGGCCTGCGCCTGCGCCAGCGCATTGGCCATGATGTCGTTGATTTCCGCCTGTGCTTCCGGCAGAACGACTTCCATGTCTTCACCGCCGAGGATCACGCGGTCACGCATCCGAATGAGCGCGTCCGAAACCTCATCCCAACCGACGAAACGCGGGTGGTAGCTGCCACGGCTCAACTCATCAAGGAAGATCGGCATGATTTCGTTGGATTGGAAATCTTCGGATTCGATGTAAGAAGCGATGGGCTGGAACAAACCGGCCTCGTCCATGTAGCGCGCCGGTTCCTGAATCAGGAACGCCGCCAGCTTCCATGCCGCCGCCTGTACTTCTGGCTCGGACTGCGCGTTCACCAGCATGTAGTAGGCGAAGGTTGCGAGTCCGTTGTCATTGACAGCGTTTTCCCAACGGGGGATGTTGTGAATGGTGTAGTCGATGCCCGCAGCTACTATGCCGGGTACACCCCAGTTACCCATAGTGCATTCCGTCGCCAACTCGTTAGCAATGAAGGCGTCGCGTGAGGTGGTGTACTGTGGCCCGCCGAGGTTGTATTCGTTCACCCAGTCGTTCCAGTAGCTCAACACCTGACGTACTTCAGGCGTATCGACGTTGGCGGTGTAGTCAGCCTCGTTAATCATGCTGCTGCCCAACTGCTCCACCATCGGGTTGAGGGTGAGGATCATGAAGATCGGCAGGCTCCAGTTGAAGTCGAAGCCGCGCTGAACCGGAACGCCGTTCGCATCACGCACGGTCAGTTGTTCCGCGATGTCGAGCATGCCTTCCCACGTTGTCGGGAAGTCTGTCGCGGGGTCTAGCCCTGCCGCTTCCCACAGAGCGTTGTTGGTGTAGCAAGCGTAGGTGCTGAGTTCGGTAGGGACGCCGTAGAGCGTATCTTCGAAGGTCGCGCCGGCCAGCAGATTACGACCTAGATCGCCTTCGCCGTAGAGCGCGAAGATGTCATCCTGAGACTCGAAGCCCATCGCAACAGGGTCAACCGGGGCGATTGCGCCCTGCGCGTAGAACGGCGCAATGTAGGCGGTGAACTGGTTGGTCAGGTCAGGGCCTGTGCCAGTGGCCATAGCGGTGGTCAGGCGTGTGCCGAACTCGGCATTGGGAATGACTACGTAG
>JACMMD010000413.1 GCA_014379235.1 Anaerolineae bacterium | reverse complement strand
GGTTATTCGGCTGCACACTGCCTGCGAACTGGGCCTTCGTCATCAGCCTACCCCGCGGACGCAGCGCCCGCCGCATCGCGCCGGACAGCAGCGACGGCGGCAGTACGCTTTCGCGGAAATGTTGATGTACCGTCAAGCCGTTCATCAGCACACGGCGGTTGATGGGCGCAGCCAACGACATCGCCCGTTCGGGGTTGGTGGCGTAAAGCGCTTTAAGGTGGCTGTCATACCAGATGTAGCTGACTTCACGCGCAAGCTGCGCCGCGCGAATCTTGCGGTTGGCTTCCAGCACATCACCGACCTGTCCCCAAGCCGCTTCCATATAGTTTTCTTGATTGTCTTGAATCACATACGTGCCGAAACCCGCCGCGACACGATAACGCGGATCGAGGTTGAGGTTATGCACCCAATTGCGATCAGGGGTTGCGGGGTCGCCATCGAGCAGTCGTTCGATCAGCGCATGCCAGTGCCCATACAACGGCGGCGTGATGAGCGGGTCGTCGGTTTCGTCGGCGTCGGTGATAACCTCAAAGCCTTTATCGGTGGCATCCGCGTTAGCGACACTAGCGGGCGCTTCGGAGTAGCTGTCCGCGAGGTTGATAAACGCGGCGAGGGCCTCTTGAAACGGACGCGGATAGTTCACGCCTTCCAGCGGGCGATTATCCCAGTTGTCATATTTATCGCGCTCCTTGAGTTCAGACGGATTCAGAAGCACTTCTGGCACACGCAGCGAACCATCCAGCTTGAGGATGCCATCGAGGTCTGCGTCGCTGATCCCTTGCAGATTCGCGCCGGGAACTTGCACATCCATGTCGCGTGTGCCGACTCGCGGGTCAACGGGTTTGGCCTCTAACAGGCGCACCAGATATTCAAAATCGCCTACTGTTCCCGTGCGGAAATACCAGCGATAGTACACGGGCAGTTCCAAGCCTGACGGCGCGTTTTGCTCCCATGCAGATTTGTTCGCGGGCAAAGTATCAGGGATCGCCTGCCCTAAACCCGCCAGTCGCCCGCTTTCGTAAGTCGGCACGAGAAAAGCATGATACGCCACATTTTCTTCGAGCTTGCGTGGGCACAAAATCCGCGAATACGCGACATCGGCGTTTTTATTGAGCATCGTCTCGAACGGTGGCAGCACGGCGTTCATATTGGTCGAGGTAATTTCGGAATCGCTGGCGGTCAGGCTGCGGTTGACATGCACATGCGCCCACGCCCATAGTTGATCGGGGCGCGGGAGTGTAGCGCCGCCCGTTTTGAGCGTGATAAACGGCAGCGGCCTATTGGCGATATTCGCGCCTTCGTCAAACTCGTCTTCTTTAAGAACGATGAGCATGATCCAAGGACGTAGGCGATGGAGCGACAGATTGGGCGCGGCGGGCGTATAGCGCCACGGGAAATCCTCGTTGTAAAACTCGATACACGCCATGTAATTCGGCTCAAAATTGGTGATCCAGTTGTGCGGGTCGGTGCGGATCACGGCGCGGCTTTCGATGCCGACAATATCGCCGGGGCCATAAAGCTGAATGGGGCGCGTGATGGTTTCGATCTGTTCGCCGCCATCCAATTTTTGCGCCTTGAGGTTCAGCTTCACCTCGACGCTGGCGCGCACCTTCACATTCATATCCGTTTCGGGCGCGGTGATGTTGTTGGCGATACCCTGCCGCATCCACGGGAAGAATGAATAACTGGATTGTGAACTCATCGCATTACCTCGAACTGTGGAACGACGTGTAACTCGTCGGCGCGATTGGGATCATCAGCGATGACCTGCTGCATGTAATCATAGGCGGCGGCTTGACTGGTGAAGGTCGCTTCCTGTGCAACGGGCTGATTGTTGGATTGATAAGCGACAGTATAGGCTTCGTTTCCGACTTTGACTTTCTCCTCAAACGGCTGCAATTGGCTGATGTAGTATGAGGACAGCGTTGATTTGCTGACGGCTGAACCTGAGAGGAAATGGTTGAACAGGCTGAACACATACTCGGAGAAGCGTTTGGCATAGCGCCGATAGTTGGTGTCGATGATGACCTGTTCGTAGCGCACCACTCGTTTGACGACCTTGCTGGATTTCAACTGCTGCCCGGTGATCGAAAGATCAACGCCGCCGTTGAGCGGCTCAAATGCGCGCTGCGACAGTTTGGCAGCGTCATCCATGTTCTTGAACTGAGCCAGCGCGAATTGTTCGAGTGTGTCGCCCGCTTTGCCAAGCCCGCCAGTATTCACTTCGAGCGTGAAGCGCTTGGCGTCGTTGGGCTTCTGGCTGCCCACCTTGTCGATGTTCTGATCGAGCGGCACGACTTTCTGGCTCACGCGCAAGATACCCACCGGATGCAG
>JACMMD010000035.1 GCA_014379235.1 Anaerolineae bacterium | reverse complement strand
GGTTCACCAAGAACGACACCATCGGGGTTGAGCGGTACGATACCGAACTGGTTCACCGCGAGCAGGTCTTCAAGCGTCCAATCCCGTTCATAGTTCTGGATGTACTCTCCGAGATCCTTCAATTGGTCATCCCGCAGGGGGCCGCCGCCGATTTGTCCCCACGCCGCCATACCCAGTCCGCTATCCCAGTAATTTTCGCTGCCGGGACGCCCATGAATAAGGGTGGTGTGGATGTACTGATCGAGCGAACTGACCCAACCGACAACCCCCAAACGATCTGGCTCATCAGGATTGTAGCCATTGTCAATCGCCGGCTGGATTTGAGAGTTGCGCTGCGTTTCAAGTTCGGTGATACGAGCTGTAACCTCCGATGTGGCCGCAGCCAAGTCGCCGTCGCCATACTGCGCGGCGATTTCATCGAGGCGGACATTGATCTCCGCGATACGGGCGGCGTCAGTTTCCGACAGCTCATCATCCGAAACGCTTTCGGCTGCGGCTTCAGTCGTTTCGCCTTCAACGGCATCAATAGGTTGGGTACCAATTGATGAAGTGCCAGTTGTGCCGCTCTGTGGTTGGATTTCGTCTGCGGCATCTGCCTGCGCTTCTGCAATGGCGGCTTCTTCCGACGCTGCTTCGGCTTCCGTGTCGGCGGCGATAGGTTCTTCGCCGCTTGCTTCGGAGATGGTGTCATCATCAGCCGCTTCCGCGTCGGTTGCTTCGGCTGGTGCGACGATGCCGAGCAGAATGTCTCGCTCTCTAGGTAGTGCGTCAAGGTCTAATGCTACAGGACGCAAACCGGAGAGTTCGCCACTAATTTCGGGGAAGAAATCATGACCGAAGAACTGCGGATTGTTCAGTCCGGGCGCACGATCTTCGAGGCCACGGCCATCGATTCCATGACAGGTCGAGCAGTTGTTAGCGAACAGCCCCGCGCCGCGCTCGATAGCGCGGGCTTCGAAGCGCTGCTCGAAAGCGACCATTCTGCCGCCCTCGTTGATCGCAACCCAGCCGACAACCATCATGATTCCCACAAAGGTGAGGATGCCGGCCAGAATGCGAGTGGATATTCCTTCAGCGAGCGATTTTGTGAATAGGTTCACGCTAGACTCTCCGGTTAGTCGAAGTACTGCGACATTTCATGGATAAAGACGTGTTGGCTGTTCACCCGGCGAATTGGCCGTTCTTCCATTACCGGATTACCGCCCTCATCCAACACCGGATTACCTGCTTCATCGACCACTGCTACGGGTTGGGTCGCCAGTAGCGGACGACCATCCGGGCCGATCACCGGCCAGCCGTTGTCCATCTGTACTTCGTCCCAGATGATGAATACATCGACGCGCTTGAGGTCTTCTTGGTTCTGCGTGACGATGATGCCGCCCCATGCGTTCCATAGTTCGTTCTCGCGTCCGATCAGCGTATGTTCGAACTCGGCCACTGCCTCGTCGATTTCCGAGCCTGCCGGGAGCGGGTTGAAGCGGATGACTTCGCCAACTTCGAGATGCTGTGAGCGTAGATTATCGATCAACAACGCCATTTCGCCGGTTTCGATGGTTTCGGCATTGAAGGCTTCGATGATGTTGCGCGGGTCTTCGCCTGCTTCTACGCCTTCGACTTCGCGGGTGGTGTATGCGCCAATAACCAGTTCGTCATATGGCACGGGCAGCACCACGCCCATGTGGTTGTGTGCGGGTTCCATCGTCATTTCATGCAGGACTTCCGTATCCGCCGACGTTCGAACGCCGAACTCCGCCAGACCCATGTAGCTGAGGATGACCGTGCCAGAAGCGAAAACCATCGCAATTGACAGCGCCACCGGACGATCACGGAAGCGTCGGCTGGGGTTGAGGTCGATGTACGGGTAAACCATCATGAACACGAATACGACAGTGGGGAAGGCGATACCCCAGATGAACTTGTCACCGAGCTTAAGCGCGCCCTGAATGAAGAGGAAGTACCACGGCGCTGTCGTGCCGAGCGGTGTCACCTGCGGGTCGGCGTGGTTTTCAAGCGGCGCATGGTAGAACCACGTACATAGGACTATCAGCACAAAGGTCGTCACACCGATCCATAGGATTTCGCTGGTGAGGATGTCGGGGATGAAGTACACACGCTTGTCGAGCGGGATACGCTTGGCGGTGTCTTCACCGATATTTTCTTTTTGCGGCGGCAGGCTTTGCGCGTGAACCACCACTTTATAGTAGTGAACGCCGAGGAAGATAATCAGCAGGATGGGCACAAGCAGCACATGCAGCAGATAGAAGCGCAGCAAACCGTTCGCGCCGATGTCCGGGCCACCGCGCAGCAGCAGGTTCAAGTTCGTGCCGACGACTTCCGGCGGTGCGGCTTCAACCATACTCGCGCCAATCGTCACTGCCCATAACGCAAGCTGATCCCAAGGCAGCAGATAGCCGCTAAAGCTCAGGAACAGCGTGAGCAAGAACAGGACAACGCCTGTAAACCACGTAAATTGTCGCGGCTTTTTATAACTGCCTGTCAAAAATGTTCGTAACATGTGCAGCGTGACGATCAGCACCATGCCTTCCGCACCGAGACGATGCAGGTCGCGCATGAATTGTCCGAGCGGCACGTTGCTGAGGATTGTAACCATATCGCTGTAGGCAACCAGCGGCGATGGCGTATAGAAAATCATCAGGAAGATGCCGGTGATGGTTTCAAACGCCACGAAGTAGGTTGACAGCCAACCGAGACGGAAGGTAGGGTAAAGACCCGTGATGTCCCGGTTGTAATAGCTCGGACGCATGTGCAGCCAGAAACCGTCCGCATGAGGTTGCAAACGTGGGTTTGGGCGGCGGCTCGGCTCTTCGCCGCGCAGTGCTTCGCGGATGTCCTGCACGTTCATGCCTGCTGTGATGCGCTGCACCGAGTCGTCGACGGCTTCGAAAACAGCGCGCTTCAATCCCTTTTCTTTCACATCATCGAGAATCGATGGGAAGGGAAGTATCGACATACTAATTCTCCTTAGACCCGTAACATGTCCAGTGGGTCATGTCCTAAACCTGACCGGCCCGCTTGATACGATCACCCGTATGAACGATAATAGTCTGGATGGCGCGGCCATTGAGCGGAATGGGGTCGCCGTTGTCATTCGTTTGCGCTGTTTCACCATTGTCAAAGGTGATATCCATGCGGAAGCGATCCAGCGAACGTGGCGCGGGGCCTTCGATGTATCTGCCATCGAGTTGGTACTTCGAACCGTGACATGGGCATTCGAAACGGTTGTTGCTCGGAACCCATTTCGGCAGGCAGCCCAGATGGGTACACACGTTGTACAAGGCGACAACGCCCTCTTCTGCGTTGGACATCCAGAAGCGGCCAACAGGCTCGTTTTGAGGCGCGCTGCCGGGTACAGCGGGTACAGATTCGGACGGATAAATAAAGTCACCACCGAAAGTACCCACGCCGAAGCGCGGCAAGGCGAACCAAATAATCCCGGCGGTGGTTTCTCCAAGCAGCAGTGCCATCGACGCGCCCCAGATGTAATATAGGAACTCGCGGCGGCTGGGGATGGCCACCGATACACCCGAATCCTCTTTCGTCTGCGCTCTCGCGCTTCTTGCTCTGGCTGCGCTTACTGTAGCCAATGCACTCCTCCTGCACTATTCGAAACGTTGATCGCTAAATGATAACTCAAAATCCCAGACCGACAACTATGTCTGAGTATATTACATATCAATGCATCTCTATAGAACCTACCGTCTGTAAAATATATCACAAATGAACTGCAAAGTAAAGGAAGTCACAGGCGTTCTCATCAAGCGTGATGCCGCTCAACTTTCAACTTGCCCCTCGACATTCCTCATACTAATCCTATGATTATGAACGCTCTACTCATCCGTTGTTCGAGGTACAATTTGTCTCTCCAGCCCGATCTACAACAGCCGCTTCCACCTGCGACCCACATAAAAACCGACAAAGACCTGATTGCGCTTGCGCCTCGTTTGGCATCCGAGCCTTTGCTGGCGGTGGATACTGAGTCGAACAGCCTGTACGCCTACCGTGAACAGGTCTGCTTATTTCAAGTTTCCAACCGCGTCGCAGATTATATCATCGACCCACTCACCATTGGCGATATGTCGCCGTTGGGAAGCCTGCTTGCCAACCCTGCGATTGAGAAAGTGTTCCACGCGGGGGAATACGACCTGATGTGCATGAAGCGCGATTATGGCTTCGAGGTGCGAAACCTGTTCGACACCATGATCGCGGCGCGCATCGTCGGGCGCAAAGCGATTGGCCTCAACGCCTTGATTATGGAACACATCGGCATTGAACTCGACAAAAGCCACCAGCTTGATGACTGGGGCAAGCGTCCGCTTTCGCCGGAAAGCCTACGTTACGCGCAAATGGATACATACTATTTGCCGTCCCTGCGTGACAAACTCAAAGCCGAAATCGAAGCGCTGGGCTACGTGGACGAAGCTAATGAAGCGTTCGCGGATTTGGCCGCTGTGCCTGCGGCGGAATCGGATCCCTTCGACCCCGAAGGCTACTGGCGCATCGGTCAGCCGCGAAATTTGGGTCAGCGCGAGATGGCGGTTCTGAGGGAGCTTTATCTCTTGCGCGAACGCCTTGCCGAAGAACGCGATGAGCCGCCGTTCAAAGTGTTCGGTAACGACACGATGATCGTGCTGGCCAAGATGCAGCCTCGAAACAACCGCGATCTGTCGGAGATCAGGGCGATGTCAGAGCGGCAGAAGCGGCATTATGGCAGCCTTTTGCTGCAAGCGATCTCTCAAGGGGTAAAGGGCAAAACGCTGCACGCGCCGCCGCGTCAGCCAACCCCTGACCCGATCATCGTTGAACGATACATGGCGCTGCGCGATTGGCGTAAAGAACGGGCGCGCAAACGCGGTGTCGAATCGGACGTGATTTTGCCGAAGGATACGCTGTGGGATTTGGCCCGCAAAGCGCCGCGCACGTTGGATGATTTGCAGAATATTCATGGGCTGCGGCCTTGGCGCTTATCTACCTATGGCGTGGAACTGCTGGAAGTGATTCAGGCGTCGATGGAGTAAACAATCGGGCTATAATGCTTTGAAACACGTCGCCTCAGTTTAGGAGCAGTGTCATGCCAATCGAGGTTTCGTGGTATCAAGAACCGCGAATTATCTATGCCGCGCTTAAAGGCATCATCACCGTTGAAGATTTGCGAACGTCGGGCGTTGCCATCCAGAACTTGATAAAAACTGGCACAGCGCCTGTTCATGAAGTGGTTGAAGTGGTCGAATTGGGCCGCTTCCCGACTGACTTTATGCAAATTCGCAGCGCGACTGGCTACTTGAGAGAGCCGAAGCTGGGGCAGGTGATGTTCGTTGACCCGGCCAAAAATGTGCTGCTCGAATTTTTCATCAATGCTGTCGATAAGCTGTCGAGAGTCGATGTTCGCAAGGTCGAAAGCATGGCCGCTGCGCTGGCTTATCTTCACACTATCGATCCTACGCTGTCCGATTAGTCCAATATCAAGAAGCGACCAACAATATGCGGCTAACTTTTAACGGCGCGGCACGAACGGTAACAGGCTCGCAGCACCTCATCGAAGTGAACGGCAAGCGTATTTTGCTGGACTGCGGTCTATATCAGGGTAAGCGCTCTGAGAGCGATGCCCGCAACCGCCACTTACCGTTCGACCCGCACAGTATCGACGTGATGGTGCTGTCTCACGCGCATATCGACCACTGCGGCAATATCCCCAATCTGGTGAAAGGCGGCTTTGATGGTGACATCATTTGCACCCACGCCACCCGCGATCTATGCGCGTCAATGCTGCTGGACAGCGGCCACATTCAGGAACGCGACGTGGAGTACGTCAATAAGCGCCGCAGCAAACGTGGCGAACCGCCGGTTGAGCCGCTCTATACCCAGCAGGACGCGCAAAACAGCCTCGCCAATTTCGTCTCGCTGGCGTATCACCGTTCGCGGGTGATCGCGCCGGGAGTGACGCTGACATTTTTTGAAGCGGGGCATATGCTCGGCAGCGCGTTTGTCGTTTTAGATATTGAAGATCATGAAGCCAAACGCGATGTGCGCTTGGTGTTCAGCGGCGATCTGGGACGGGCGGGTATCCCAATCATCCGCGACCCGCAAGCGGTGGATGGCGCGGATATCCTCATTATGGAAAGCACCTACGGAGATCGCCTGCATCCGCCTTATGCTGACGACCAGAAAAACATGGAGCGCATCATCGACGAGACGCACAAGCGCGGCGGTTCGGTGGTGATGCCTGCGTTTGCAGTTGGTCGAACGCAGCAGTTGGTGTTCACGCTGCATCAACTGGCTAGTCGTGGCGATATTCCGCATATGCCGATTTTTGTGGACAGCCCGTTGGCGGTGAATGTGACCGAGATTTTTCGGACCCATCCCGAATGCTATGACGACGAGATACGCGACTTTTTGCGCCGCT
>JACMMD010000412.1 GCA_014379235.1 Anaerolineae bacterium | reverse complement strand
CTTGAAATTGTGCTTTACAAAAAAGGAGTTGACCGGACTCTCAGCGACATCGGTGTGACGCGGTTCAGCGCGAGGGGTGTAATTCTAGCCGCGCTTTTTTCGCTGCTCCTATTGGCTTTTTTCCCGCTGTTCTCGTTGTTTACAGGAATTCCTCTAACACTGCGCGGTCAATGGACGTGGCTTATGATTTTGACAATATTCAATATTCTGTCGCTAGAGGTCATGATGCGTGGCTTTGTGTTCCGGCATTTGCGCGAGAACTGGAGCTTCTGGCGAGCGGCTGCGTTGCCGCCGCTCTTTTACGCAGTCGCTACTGCAATAGCAATTGTGACCGCCGCGCAGGGTCTCAGTCTAGGCAGCCTACTTCTTAGCTCACTTATACCCGTTCCAATCGGTTTACTGAGCGCCTATCTTTATGAACGTGGTAGCAACACCCTCTGGGGATCGGTGCTACTTCAATTCGTGGTAAATGCTCTTCTATCGACCGTAATAACTCCCGCATCACCGATAGGTTTTCACCAGCTATTCTTTTACCCGATGATCGGCATAACATCTGCAATTGTAGTGGTCTGGATTTATTTGCGTGGTTTTGGTCGGGAAACAGCCCCACTCCCAATGGAAGTTATCAATCCTTAGGTACATTGGTATTAGCTGCCGCTTCTGTCTCTCTAAACAGCCCCACGCCCTTACCATATACCCACCCCGCCAGCGTGACGACTCGTTATAGAATTGTCATAATAAGACGCGCCAGCCTTCATCGCCGCCTAGACGAGTCTTAGAGAGGACTGTTCTATGCATGTACAAGTGAGCGTCGATTATCAACCGGGATTCTATTCAGGAACGAGTGACAACGACATCAAGGCGGCGATGCGCGCCGATGGTGCAGCGCCGGAATGTATTTACGAACCTGCGGGTTTTACCTACGAGGCACACGCCCGACCCTATGACGTGCTGCTGGCTTATCTCGATGGCGAGATGAACTTGATTGTAGAGGGTGAGGAATATCGCTGCGTACCGGGTGATCGACTGTTCATCCCCGCACATACCGAACACGCCGCCGTCGCCGGGCCGCAGGGCTGCGTTTACCTATGGGCCGCGCTGTTGTGAAAAATGGCTGTAGGGGCAAGACATGTCTTGCCCCCATCAATCGGCAGTCGACTACGCCACTGCGGGTAAGAAGAAAAACGCCAGCCCCACAATCAGATAAATGGCCAGCAGCATCGCCCCTTCGAGCCAATTGGACTCCCCGTCTAACGCGATGAACGCCGCCACCAAGCCCGCACCAAAGAGCGCGATTAACTCGAACGTCGTGAATACCAACAGCAAGCGCTCACCGAAGAGCAGCGCGATGAACACCAGCACAGGCGCGACGAACAACGCGATTTGCAGGCTCGACCCGAACGAGACGGCGAGGCTCAATTCCATCTTGTTCTTGTAAGCTGTTTCCACCGCAACCAGATGTTCGGCCACATTACCCACCAGCGGAATAATGATGATACCGAGGAAGAACTCGGTCAGCCCTAACGACTCGGTGACGTGTTCCACCGCGCCAACCAAGACCTCGCTCATGAACGCCGTTCCCGCCGTCGCTGCTAGTAGCAAAATCACCGAGCGGCGCACACTCCACGCCCCCTCAACGGGCGATCCATGATTGTGTGGCCCGCCGCCGCTGCGGAGCGAATACCATATGCTCAACGCATACAGCACGATCATCACCACTGCCACGCTCTCGCTAAAACGCAGTTCGGCGGTGCTAGAAGCGCCTTCACTGTCGAGCGGAACGGCGGCTTCCGATGCTTCCGGCACGACAACCTCAGTTTCAGCGTCGGTTTCGGCTTCCTCAGTGACAGACGGCTCTTCGCCTTCATTCCTATCGGCCATCACCAGCGCGGCGGTGTCGCCATTGGTATCGCGCCCAATCGCCTCGACAAACGCCGAGTCGAAAAGCGAGGGAATGGCCAGCGCGATGATCGCCAGCAGCACCAACGTCGCATTGAGCGAAACCGTGCGGCGGTCAAACGTCTGGATGCCGTTCTTGAGGCCGCCCATGAAAATGGACAACCCAAGAATCAGCAGCAAATTGCCGAGGATCGACCCCGTGATTGACGCTTTCACGAGTTCCAGCAGTCCCGCGTTGATTGCGAAGATCGTGATAATCAGTTCCGCCGCATTGCCCAACGTCGCGTTCAGCAGGCCGCCGATGCGTGGCCCGGTATGCTCCGCAAGATGTTCGGTGGCCTCACCGATCAAATCGGCCAACGGAATGAGTCCCAGCGCCGCCAAAAGAAACACCAGTCCGGGGTCTGCGCCCATCCGATCCGCGATGAATGCCGCAGGCGCGAAGAAGAACATCAGGTGCAAAATGCGTTTGACCATACATATCCCTTTCAGGCGAAATACTAGGGAACAAACGGGATTTAAGACCCGCCAATAGCGCAGTAACTATCAAGTCCTAAAATAGTCGCGCATTATAGCGCCAAATGCAACCTCTCTCGAAAAGCTCTAAGCCGTTAGCCTTTCGTTTTTGGCTGATGGCTGACAAGCTGACCGCTACTCCGGCGCGCTCAGTCCGAGTTCGGGCATGTCGGGTATCACCGGATCATATAGCCACGCATTGAACAGCGCGCTTAACTCCTCGCCGCTGACCTCTTCCGCCAGCGCGACAAAATCCGCAGTGCTGGAATTGCCGTAACGATAGCGCTCGGCATAAGTGCGTAGGATGTCGAAAAATACTTCGTCGCCCACACGCAGACGCAGGGCGTGGAGCGTGAGCGCACCGCGCACATATACAGCGCTGGCGAACAATTCATCTGGCGGCGGATTTCCCGGCGCGGATGTGCCCTGCGTGATAAAAACCGGATTAGCGATGAAGCTGTAGTATCCGGCGATGTTGGCCTCGAAGGCTTCTTCACCCTGTGAATGCTCGACCCACAAAAGCTGCGCGTAAGTGGCAAAACCCTCGTTGAGCCAGATCTCGCGCCACTGCGATAAGCTCACGCTGTCACCAAACCATTGATGCGCCAGTTCATGCGCGACGATCAATTCATCCGGCGTACTACCGCTGGTTTCGCCATCGAGGATTCCCGTCCCAAACAGCGACAGCGTTTGCGTTTCCAGCGCGAACGGCAGCACACGGTCAACCACCACTGCGCCGTAGGCTTCAAACGGATAGGGGCCGAACAATTCAGTGAACAGTTCGAGCATTTCCGGCTGACGCGCAAACGCGGCCTCGCCTTCCGCCGCCAAATGTGACGGGAAGTAATTGCGAATCGGCAGGCCATCCGGCCCTTCGCCCGTTTGGACTACGAAATCCCCGATATTGATCGTTACCAGATAGCTGGCCATCGGGTCGGACGCTTCCCACACGTAAGTCGTGTCGCCATCTTCAGTGATGGTGTCTTGCAGCAGACCATTGGCCGCCACGACGTAAGGTTCAGGCACGGTAATGCGAAAGCTGTAGGTTGCCTTATCGAGCGGATGATCGTTCACTGGATAAAATGAAGCTGCTCCAGCAGGTTCGCTGGCGACATAAACATCTTCGCCATAATTAATCCAGCCAATCGCGCCGATAACATGCTGGATAGGTTCAGGTGTGCCGATATAGCGTATATCCACCGTGAACGGTTCGCCGTTCGGTAGCGGCTCAACCGGCCTGACTGTAAACTCTGTGCCGTCTTGCAAATACACCGCTAGCTGGTCATTGACCGTCAGCCCGCGAATATTAAAGTCGCCAAAGTCGAGCGTGAATTGGCTCAAGTCCTGCGTGGCGATGGCTTCAATCGTCACATGCGCGATGATGGTATTCGTCTCCACATCGACATCCAGATCAAGCGTATAATGCTGCACGTCGTAACCGCCATTGCCCAAATTGGGGAAATAATCGTCACCTAAACCCATTGCTCCCGGGCCCATTTGAGCAAAAGCCGCGCCGCCAACCACCAATAACAGCAGCGCTCCTAAAATTATTTTTCGTATCATGGCTCTTTCCTTATGCGTATGCAGACGTTTGCGCGCCCTTGCTTGACTGACGATTGTACACGGCTCCACCTGCTCTGCCCTAAATGTTCACGTCGCATTTATTTAAGCCATTAGCCTTTAGAAGTTAGCCATCAGCAAAAGACGGTTCATAGTCGAAATGCTTTTCCTGATAGCTGACGGCTG
>JACMMD010000411.1 GCA_014379235.1 Anaerolineae bacterium | reverse complement strand
CAGACGGCGGTTAGGCCGGGAGATACGCATTACAGTGTTGCACAAGTTCTCCAGCGCGAAGCAGCGGCGGCGGTTAACCACACGACGCTGACGTTCAGCCCGCACACAGGGACACACGCGGACGCTTACTATCACTACGAGCTAGACGGCGATCATCCGGCGACCATGCCGCTCGATGCCTATGTCGGGCCGGCGCGGGTGATGACGGTGACCAAGCGCGATGGGGCGCTGTATCCCGACGATTTCGCAGCGGTAGATTTGCACGGCGCGCAGCGGCTTTTGATTCACAGCCACGTCAGCGATTTGCCGGATGACCAATGGCCGGCGGAATTTCCGTATTTGAGCGTCGCGTTAATCAACTGGTTGGCGGGTTTGGGTGTACGCTTAATCGGGCTGGATTCGCCGTCGGTGGATGCGTTCGATAGCACTGAGTTACCATGTCATCATGCGCTGCGGCGGGTTAAGATAGTCAATCTGGAACTGCTGTGGCTGCGCGATGTGCCGGATGGCGCTTACGAATTGGTCGCGCTGCCGCTCAAATTGGACGGGGCGTGTGGGTCGCCTGTGCGGGCCATTTTGCGAACACTTTAACGCCAACGGTGACTTTGAGACGGGAGAATGACGATGCAAGGTTTTGCGTGGCTGTTATTTGTGCTTTTTGCTGCTGATCTCGCGGCGCTGTATATGGCCATCCGGCGCGAGTGGTTTGCGCCCGGTCAAAGCGCGGCGGCGGGGGTGCTGCTGGCGATTATCCTGATGTTCCTCATCTCACTGGCGCAGGGCAACAGCATTATTCAGGCGGTTGTCGTCGGAGTGCTGGTGGGCGGCATGTTCGGCGGCGCGATTCTGGCGATTGCGTGGTACTTCCACAGCAACGAACTGCGCGCTCTGTACAGCGGCGGCGACATGCAAGTTGAGGAAGACCCGAACGAAACGTATGCTGACGAGGAATAACGTCAGCGCTGGAACTCGACGATAATCAGTTCGTATTGACCGATGCCTTCGAAGCGCGCCGCCTCGATCAGGTAGACACCATCGGCGGGTAGGGTCAACTGCGCGATCTGCGCGTCAGAACCAAGTGCGATGTCCGCCGAGTCGTCGTTGCGCGCCAATAGATTATTGTCCGCGTCGTACAGCCGCAAGAATGGATCAAGCCCATCGGTTATCGCGCTCATCGTGAGGGTCAGCGTTTGTCCGGCCCGCCCCGTAAACAGCCACTGCTGCGCTGGAAATACCTCGCTCAATTCGCCTTCTAAGCGCGTGATACCATCTTCGCTCAAGTCAAATGACTGCGGCGGCCCGCTCATGCCGATGCGATAAGTGCCGCTTCCCTTCACGCTTTCGACAATCACTTGATAGCTACCGGTTTCCGGCAGCGAAATTCCTGCGATCTGCGCGTCAAAGTCGCCCATCACGTCATAGCCTGCGTGGTCGTCGTTGCTGGCGATTTCGCGCCCTGATGCGTCGCGCAGGCTGATGGCCACATCCAGCACCTCAAAGCGGTATGCTGTTAGCGGCGTGGCGTCGATAGCGGTGATGGTGACGTTCTGTCCTATCGTGCCTTCAAATGTCCAGACCTGTTCAGGCGTCAGATTGTTGAGCAGCCCGACTGCATCTTCACCGGGAGTCAGCCTGCCAGCGCTGGTTTGTTCAACGGCGGGGCGCACCCCCATCGCTGTGACCGCGCCGAAGGTGCTGTCGCTGTCAGCCCAGTAGATTGCGTCATCCGCGCCGACAGCCACGCCGCGAGGATGTACGACTTCGCCAGCTAATGGAAAATTAGCGACGATGCGGCCCAGACGGTCAAGCTGTGCGCCGCTCATGTTGACGATCACAATGCCGCGATTGTCCGTCGCCAGCAGCAAATTGTTACCTGCATCGATGGTGAAATCGCTGATTTCGTTGGGCGCGTCTTGCAGCCGGAACAGCCGCTGGAATGTGTTCGATTGCGTATCTAAAGCGTACAGGCGGCCATCAGGTGTCAGTTCGAGCAAGCGTCCGCTTTGATCGGCGGCTAAAAGTGGCTGTGTCACTTGATCGAGTTCGAGCGGTATCGTGCGTTCTGCACCGCTTCGCGGAAAGGCGCGAACGGTGAGTCCGGCGCTGGTTTGATCGGTGGCGTAGAGCGTGCCATCACGGGTGATAGCTACGCTGCGCGGCGAACATTCGCCGAATGCGGCAGGGTCGGTGGCTTGGCCTACT
>JACMMD010000410.1 GCA_014379235.1 Anaerolineae bacterium | reverse complement strand
TGTATTCAGGGCTTCATCTACTTCGACGAAGACGAAGACGGCAACTTCGACCCGTTTGAAGAGGGTATAGGCGACGTTGATCTGGCGATCATCGACGTGAATGGTATCCTTGGCACACCGGGCGCAGTCGTTCAGAACGTAACGACGGACAGCTTCGGCTTCTATGACACGGGTGGTCTGCCGGAGGGTGAGTATCGCATCCGTATCAATGAAGCGACGCTGCCAGATGGTCAGATAGACTTCATCGACCCGAACGACAACGAACAGACGATCACAATACTCATCGGTGGCACCTGTGGCACGGGCGACTTCGGTCTCACCATATTCGATCCGCCCTCTTTCTCCAAAGCCGTGGACGTTAACGACGCCGAACCGGGTGACGAGATCGAGTACCTGATCTCAATCACCAACAACTCGGACACCGCTATCCACAATGTCGTCATCACCGACCCGCTTCCTGACGAGGTCGACCTGATCGAAGTCGCTTGGTCAGATCCCCCAATCGACGACTGCGACTACGACGCTGACGATCATGAAGTGATCTGCGACATCGATACGCTGCTTGGGCAGGATGAAGGCTTCATCCGCATCACGGTTGAGGTTCAGGAAGACCTGACCTCGGACGATATTGACAATGACAATATCGTGAACAGCGCTCGTTTGGAATACGACGAGGGGCCTGATCAAACCGACAGCGCCGAGTTCGATCTCGACGTGCCGAATGGCGGCAATGCCAACGCGACTGCGACAGCACAGGCAAACGCCACGGCAATCGCTGCTACGGCAACAAGTTCTGGCGTAGTGCTCATCAGCACACCAATCGGCTTCCCATCGTCACTACCGCTTACAGGTCTGAACGCGCAGGGCGTGACAGACCCCACGCTGGCAGAGCGCTTTGCGGCTGTGCCGCAAAGTGTGCAGGCGGCAACGGCACTCCTCGGTGTGATGGCTGTGCTGCTGATCGTCGGCTTGTTCGTGATGTTCCTGTGGATCGCGTGGACGAAGCGCGGCATCCGCGTCACACTGGCGCGCCGTGAATGGCGACTGCTGCTGTGGGTGATGTCGATCATGCTGGCTGTGAGCGTGGTCGGCTTGGCCGCGCTGGGATCAACATGGATGCAAGCTACACCGGATGCACCACTGCCAACGCTGGTGATGTTCGCGCCGACAGCGACAGCTACGCCATCGCCGACGGCAACGATCCCGCCAACCGCGACACTCGTGCCAGAGGTGGTGTCATCGAACAGCACGAACGTCAGCAGCGGCCCGGTGAGTCAGGCTGAATGGAATGCCCAGTTCGCGCCGCCGCCCGTTCCAGCGACGCGAATCATTATCCCGTCGCTGGACATCGACACCGACATCATCGAAGCGCCTATCGTGGGCGAAACGTGGGACGTGTCGGGCTTCTTTGAAGAAATCGCACATCTCGAAGGTACGGCCTATCTCGGCGGGACGGGTAACGCGGTCATCGCGGGGCACGTCACAACGACACGCGGCATCGGCCCGTTCTATGAAATCGCCAACCTCAAAGAAGGTGATGTTATCATCGCTCGTGGCGAAGGGGTGGAGTATCGCTACACTGTGTCCTTCGTGCGTGATGTCGAACCAACCGACATTGAGTACGCGATGCCGCTGCCGGGAACGGTTCTCACACTGGTGACTTGCACGAGCTGGAACGAAGCCCTGCGCCGCTATACGCAGCGTGTGGTCGTCCGTGCAGAGCTTATGGAGACACGTCACACCGATGGCGAGGACAGCGGCCTGATTGACCTTCAGAACGCGCTCCAAGGCCATGATCCGCTGGACAACACACCGCGTAACGATCCTGACGATGTTCAGTTCGTGGAACGCGAAGCCTAAATGTCATCGTAGGGGCAGGTCTCAGACCTGCCCTTACAAAACAAAAAAAGAGCGCAGATTTCTGCGCTCTTTTTTTGTTCGCTCGTTTGTTCTACTTGGAAATCCGTAATAGTGTCAGCGCAATCTAGGAACGTTTTCCTCTAGCCGGAGCATTGAAATTCCCGGCTAAAAACGCTGACCCTGAATGGCGTTAAGTCCTATGCCGCTTCCCATACCTGTTCGCCGCGCAGGATGCGCTGAAGCTGATCGGGAAAGCGTGTGGCATCCAACGGTTTGCCGAGGAAACTGTGAAAGCCTTCCTTCAGCGCGGTGTTGATCTCGCTGATGTGGACGGTGTACGCCACGAGGGGCACATTGTCAAAACGTCCATCGCTTCGCAATAGGTTAAGGATTTCATAGCCACTAATGTTCGGCAGTTCGAGGTCGATAAAGGCGACGTCGATATGCGGGGTATTGGCCATGAAAGCTTCTAGCTGGGCCGGATTTTGCATTTCGGTACAGGTTACGCCCTGTTTAGCGAGCATCCGCGACAGCACACCCAAGTTCTTAGAATTGTCGTCGATGATTAATGCGTGTGGTTGAGTCATTTTCCCTGCTTTCAAGTTTGATATGTGTGAGTAAATTACGAACCCAATTACAGGAGAAAGCGTTCTCCAGTATACCATACTGACTCACCGCTCATGATCTGCGCGATTTGCAGCGCGAACAGGCGATCATCAATCGGCTTGGCGATAAACCCCGAAAAGCCCTTGGTGCGCGCTTTCGGAATGGCGATTGCGGGATCCATCGCTGAGACCGCAACGATAGGTGTCGTCTTATATGCCGGTAGGCCACGGATTTCATCAATTAGGTCGAAGCCGCTCACGCCGTCCGCCAGCATCAGGTCAAGGATGATCGCATCAGGCGGGTTCATGCGCTTCAAACGGCTATGTGTATCTCTGCCCCAGCGTTCGAACTCGATAACCGCGCCGTGCCGAATTAAGCACATTTGGAAAATAACCCGATTTTGTAGGTTGTCTTCCACTAGAAACAGGTTTTTACCCTGTAACAGCATATCCATACTATAGCTCCGTTTAACTAACATTCCACGCGAATTGTCCGGCGAGAATGTTCTGTATATTCACAGGAAATGACGTAATATCAATCGGCTTCGAGATACAAGCGTCGAAGCCGGCTGTACGCAGTTTGAAGACCTCTTCGTTCATTACGCTGGCCGTCAGCGCAACGATGGGCACCGTCTTATAAGCATCTATCTCGCGCAGCATCTTCAGCATTTCAAAGCCATCGTAGGGCCGCACATGAATGTCGAGAAAGATCAAATCTGGCTTGGGGTCGAGCGCTTTTACATGCTCCAAGAAATCGCTGCTGTCCTCGAAAATCGTCACATGCGACAGCTTCATGCGGCCTACGAGCGTTAGCTGCATGATGCGGCGGCTTTGCGCGTCGTCTTCGACATATAAGATGCTAGGTTGATCGTTCATTTTGCCTCTACAGTCATCATCACAATACTAGGCGAATGCAGGCACGAGCTTGTCCGATTTAACAGGCAGGGCGATGTAGAACGTTGCCCCTTTGCCGGGTTGGCTTTCCAACCACAAACGCCCGCCGTGTGCTTCGGCCAAGTTCTTGGAAATCGGTACGCCGAGACCTGTTCCGCCGCCTTGTCGCAGTCCGGTATTGGTTTGCTTGAAGGCTTCGAAGATCAGCGCTTGATCTGCGAGTGCGATACCCGGCCCGGTATCCGCGACGGCGATGATGATTTCGTCCCTCGACTGACGCGCCTCGATTTCAATCGTGCCCTTTTCAGTGAACTTGCAAGCGTTGGAAATCAAGTTGAGCATGATCTGGTAAATGCGCTGGCGATCACCACGAATTCGGGGCAGATCAACGTCGGTGTTCAAGCTCAGTGTAATCGGTTTCTGTGCGAGTAAGCCTTTTCCTATGACCGCCGCTTTCTTCAATAAGTCATCGAGGTTGATGTTATCCTCGACAAACAGTGTGAGGGAACCGGATTCGATCTTGGACATATCCAGCACGTCGTTAATCAAATTCAGCAGATGCCGTGCGCTGCCGATGACCTCGTTGAGCATATCCGCTTGCTGCTCGTTGACTGGCCCCATGTCGCCATCGACCACGAAACGCGAGAAATTGATAACCGCGTTGAGCGGCGTCCGCAGTTCGTGAGACATGCTGGCGAGGAACGCAGACTTCACCTGATCGGAGCGCTCGGCCTGCGCTTGTGCCGTTTCTGCCTCGGTCACTTGCCTACCCAAATCGTTCACCAGTTGCTTGATGCGTTCTCCCATCACGTTAAAGGTGTCCGCTAACTGCCCGATTTCATCTTGCCCTTGAATATTGACTTGTTGGTCATAATTTCCGTGACCGAGATCGACGGCTGCTTTTCGAAGTTGGTCAATGCGCCTGATGACTGTGAAATTTACCTGTACAATCACCGCAACCACGACAGCAACCGCAAGCACACCTAGAACCAGTCCAAGACCCCCGACAAGGGACTGCTGGAACGCGGCAATCGCACTATTTTCGACTCGAATAGCGATAACCGCTTGCGGTGAAGTATCGGTAGTCCCTTGTAAGGGAAGGTAGGCTTCTGTAATCGGAACGCCCGCCGCTAAGTAGACTGTCTCAGGATTGACCACTGTAACCGCTTCAAGCGCCTGCTGCACAAACGTGAGTTGAATGGGGATAGTGGCGCGATTCGGCAAAGCACCACCTTCATTATCGACTGGCACGTTACTTTCCGCGACTACTTGATTGTTATATATCAAGCTGAGTTCCACACCACGCCGTTCCAAATTGAGTGTTGTGAGGAAGTCGGCGTTCACTTCATGAGCGAGTAGTAACCCACCGATGATCGTGCCAGTCGCATCACGCACAGGACGAACGGCCACAATCTTCAACACGGTGGTGTTTTCGCTTTCCTCAGCGACTACGCTAATCCGTTGAATACCAAATAGGGTTTGCTGCAGCAGCGTTTCCTCTTGCTCGTTGATTGTTTCTGAACGCGCAGCGAGAAGCGATGCGCCTTCAACATTGATAACATCGAAGCTATCAAAGTTGAACGATGACAAGGATGTCAGGATCAAACGCTGGACTAGGTCAGCTTCATTGGCCTCGAGTGCTTCAATAAATGCAGGCGTGTTGGCCAATAGGGTTGAGGCTGCATCCAACTCTTGTGACGCTTGAGCAAGGTGTCGTTCAATGACGCTGATTTCTTGGTTGATACGCTGCTGCCCAACTTCATCAATCAGCGCCTCAGTCGCGCCATTGAGCAAGATGAAAATGGCAATAGCCATGAGGGCTACTGCCACAACGATCACCAGATTGAGTTTGATACCTAGACGTAAATCACGAAATCGACTCATCTGTTTTCCTCATCAAGGCTACTATGACTCTAAGAGTATTACACCAACATTTTGCAGCGCAGTTTGTCCATTTTCGGAAAGCAGCCAATCGATCAGAGGCTGTACCGTTACCTGCTCATCAGCGAGGTAGCCAATACCCATGATCGAGCGGATTTCTTCAGATGGATTGTCCGTGCCAATTCCGTCAATTATAACGCTTGTAACGGCGGCATCTCTAGCGATAGCCGTTGCCCATGTGCCGTATCCAAGTGAGCCTTCTACACTTGAAAGCGCATTTTGCATGTCCGTTTGGCTGTTCATCAACTGCGCGGTATCAACGAAGGGTTCTTCACCAATGAAAGCCTCACGAATGTCTACTGTATTGCCTTCTTCTGGGTCACGGATGTAGATAATAACTGACGCATCGATACCACCAACCTCTGACCAGTTGGTGATCGTGCCGGTGAAAAGCCCCGTGAGTTGTTCACTGGTCAGTTCGGTTACACCAACTTCAGGATGAGACATAATGGCTGTTGAGCTGCTTCCAAATTGTACGAATTGAATGCCTTGCTCGGTTTCGGTGTCTCTCGGCAAACGCGACATCGCGGCAAAATCCAGTACACCTTCAATTGTGCCACGCACCGCATCACCTGTATCCGAACCCGGCAGCACCTCAAGCACATAACCGGGATTAGCTGCTTGAAACTCGTCGGCAATGGCGGTAAGGACTGGCGTAATACTACCGGAGCCGGACACCGAGAGCGTAGTCTGGGGCGCTTCAGTGTGTACGGGCGTAGCGGTAGGCGCCGCAGGGGCGCAGGCCGCCATCAGCGCGAAAGCGACGATTGCAACAATCGTCACCGGAAAGGAGAGACCTTTCTTGCTAAAGGCACTGTGTAGGAACGTAACTTTTCTCATGTGAACCTCGTGTTATAGTCGTGTTGTCGTTTGCAATCTGAGAAGTACAAAGAAGGATTGCCGACGCCCGATTCTGTTAATGCTTGTGATTATAGTACGCGATTAACAT
>JACMMD010000409.1 GCA_014379235.1 Anaerolineae bacterium | reverse complement strand
TATTGAAATTGACCCCGACTATGGACTGGCCTTCACGACCAGAGGCAATCTATATTTCGGTGAAGGCGAATATAACCTTGCGCTGGATGACTTTAACCGTGCAGTCGAAATTGATGTCAATAATGTCTTTGGGTATCTGGGGCGAGGGGCTGTATACGAAATGTTTGGTGAATGGGAGTCCGCGCTGACAGACTATCAAAAATATCTAAGTCTTGTCGGCGAAGACGCAAACGAGCAAATCATTGAGAGAGTCCGTGTCCTCGAAATCCTGCTCCAGCCGAACACTTAAACACAGTTCTGAGTGCTGAATAAATGCAGTAGAGGTGGAATTTATAGGGGCGACGGTTTCGCTTGTGCGCCGCCCCTACGGGATGCCTTATTGTCGCCGTGACTCCGCCAGATCGAGCGCGGCGTGAACCGCTTGCAGCGCCGACACCACCCTGTCCGGCCCGCCATGAACATGCAGGCGCAGCGCCCGCCGTCCGTGCGCTTGCAGCGTTTCGAGATCGCCGAGCGCCTGCGCGTTTTTCAACGTGCCGAAGCTGTATGGCGAACCCGGAATGTCGAGGTCGAAGGGATTGTCGTAGGTGAACTCGAAGAACACGCCGTTGTTCGGCCCGCCCTTGTGCAGTTGTCCAGTGCTGTGCAGATAACGCGGGCCGTAACCGAGCGTGATAGCGCGCTTAGTGACATGGCGCAGGCGGCGGCGAATGTCTTCCAGCGCTTCGTTGATCTCCGCTGTCGGCGGCAGATAAGCCAGCAGCGCGAAGTAATCGCCAGCGCGGGTGCTGTTGACCTGCGCCGCCAGCAGTCCGGTGAGAGTGGCGCTGTCGTAGCCATGATGCTGGCATAGTTCGTAGAGCGGGTTCAAGAACTGTTCGTTGGCATACAGGCTGAGTCCGTCGCCCGTGAGCGCGGGTTCGGACGCGGGCAGCGCGCCCTCTTCGATGTAGAGCTTCAACAGGCGGCTGGTGGCCTCTTTGGCTTCAGCCACGTTTGGCTCGTCAAACGGGTTGATGTTCAGAATTTTGCCCGCTATCGCCGTCGCGTATTCCCAGCGGAAGAACTCGCCCGCGATGGCGAACTTGTCCGGCAGATACAGTGTCACTCGCGGATGACCGGCCTCGCGCAGCATCTTGATGCCCGCGTCGATTTCGTCGTTGTCGTCGCCATCGACGCGCAGATAAATGATCTGGCGGTCAGAACTGTAATCGTGCGGCTTGCCCACCGTCGCGCCGACGACAGGCAGCAGACCGACACCCTCTTTGCCTGTGCTTTCGGCGATCAACTGCTCGATCCAATTGCCGAAACTGGAAATCGACGGGCTGCAATAGATACAAATTTTGTCGCGCCCCTGTAGTCCGAGCGTCCCCAACAGCGCGCCAAGCTGCAAACCGGGATGGCTGGACGCTGGAACGTTCGCGCCGCAGCCCTGCGCCATTTCCTCAGCGCTGGCCCACAGCGCGTTTAGATCGAGACCGATTAGTGCGGCGGGAACCATACCGAAGTAGCTCAAGGCGCTGTAGCGCCCGCCGATGTCCGCCGGATTGAGATACAAATCACGGAAGCCCTTGTCACGCGCCAGCTTTTCGAGGTCAGAGTCGGGGTCGGTGATGGCGATGAACTGCGCGCCCTTCTCGCCCGTGATTTTCCAGAAGTGTTGGTACAGCGATGAGGTTTCAACAGTGCCGCCGGATTTACTGCTGACGATGAACAGCGACGAGGCCGGATCAATGGCATCCGTGACTTCTTTGATACGCACCGGGTCGGTGGTGTCGAGCATGTGTAGGTCAGGGAAGCCATCCTGCTTGCCGAACGTCAGGCTCAAGACTTCCGGCGCGAGACTGCTGCCACCCATGCCGAGCAAGACGACGTGTTTGAATATACCGCCGCGAACACTGTCTTGCAGCCCTTGTAAGCGAGCGCGGTCAATGGTCGTCAGCACATCCAGCCAGCCGAGACGATTCTCAACTTTGGTGATGACAGCCGCGTTATCTTTCCACAGGCTGCCCTCGTGCGCCCAGATGCGCTGGTTGGCGAACTCTTTTTCCAGTTTGGCGATAGCCTCATGCACCTGTTCGGCGTAGATGCTCAAGGCGAGGTTTTGCCGCGCCATGAGGCCGCTGCGTAAGACGTTGCGCTTGGCGTCTACCTGACTCAACAGCGACTCAAACGACTCGACGAACAGCGCCACGCCGTCAAGCTGAAGCTGGTGCGTAATGTCGTCAATGTCGATACCGACTTCGGCCAGCATATCCAACATACGCTCGGCATCACCGATGTTTTTGGGCAGCGTTTCGGCTGCCGTGCCATGATCCTTGAACGCCTTGAGCGTGGCCGGCGGAACGGTGTTCACCGTGTCCTTGCCGATGAGTTCGTCAAGGTACATCGTGTCGGGATAAGCTGGATTCTTCGTGCCCGTTGAGGCCCACAATACGCGCTGGGGCATCGCGCCCGCTTCACGCAGCGCCTTGAAACGTTCGCCGTTAAAGACACGCATGAAGTGTTTATATGCCACTTTGGCGTTAGCGATGGCCGCCTTGCCAAGCAAGTTGCGGTTAGAGGTCACGCGGTCAAGGTCACGGCCCTGCGCGGCGCGAATGTTGTTCTCTAGCATACGGTCAATCATCACGTCGATGCGGCTGAGGAAGAAGCTGGCCACTGACGCGATCTTGCTGACGTCTCCGCCCGCCGCGAGTCTGCGTTCCAGACCGCGCACGTAAGCCTCAGCCACCTCTTGATAATTTTTCAGCGCAAAGATCAGCGTCACGTTGACGCTCACGCCGGACGCGATGACCTCTTCAATCGCCGGAATGCCTTCGGGCGTGGATGGGATTTTAATCATCACGTTGGGGCGATCTACCACCTCGAACAGCCGCCGTGCCTCTGCGATGGTAGTGGCGGTATCGTTGGCGATCAACGGCGATACTTCGAGGCTGACGTAGCCATCCCGGCCACTGGTGCGGTCATAGATCGGGCGGAACAGGTCGAGCGCGTCCTGAATATCGCGCACGGCCAAACGCTCGTAAATGTCGTAGGGGTCGAGTTCGAGCAGAGTTTTCATAGCTTCGTCGTAGCTGTCGGACTCGCCAATCGCCTTCTGGAAGATCGACGGGTTCGAAGTGACACCGAGAATGCCATAGTCATCGATGTACGCTTGCAATTCACCGCTGTCAATCGACTTGCGGTGGATGTAATCCAGCCATAGGCTTTGTCCGTACTGCTGCACCTCAACCGTCGGGTTTTCGGCCATTATTTGCGCTCCTTAAGTGGTCGTTCGTTATGAGTAGACTGTATTCAAAATGAGTCTCTAGTCACGAGCCTCTAGCGCCTAGAAAAAACTAACAGCCAGAGGCTATAAATCTTCCCCACGCTCCAGCTTTTGCACTTTGGCGAAGCGGTTCTCGTGACGCGGTGACATATCCACCTGAGCGCGAATGTAGGCATCCACGAGTTCTTCGGCCAGCTTCGTGCCGATGATACGCTCGCCCAAACACAGCACGTTCATGCGGTCATGCTCGACACCTTGATGCGCGCTGTAAGCGTCATGGCATACGGCGGCATAAATACCCGGTATTTTGTTGGCGGCGATACTCGCGCCGACTCCACTGCCACAGATAAGAATACCGCGCTCGGCGCGTCCGTCTAGCACCGCGTGAGCGATGGCCGCGGCGGCATCAGGATAATCGGCGGGCACATCAGGATTATCGACGCCGAGATCAATCACATCATGAAGTTCTGAGCGTATATAGCCAATCAGATGCTGCTTGAGTTCGTAGCCTGCGTGGTCAGACGAGAAGGCGATTTTCATGGTTAGCTG
>JACMMD010000408.1 GCA_014379235.1 Anaerolineae bacterium | reverse complement strand
TACGGTTGCCAGAGAGCGCGCTTATCTGGCGCAAACCTCTGCGCCGCCTCTCGAACGGGTGCAAGAATTTGTACGCTCGGTCATCAGCAAGGGGCAAACGCAGCTTGTTGCGCTCGATGGTGGCAGTGGCAGGGTCGTCGGTTGGATTGACATTCTGCCGATGCACTTCGAGGGTTTTACGCACGTCGGGCAATTGGGCATGGGCGTTCTGGCGGGCTATCGCGGACAGGGGATTGGCAAGCGGCTGATGCTCGATGCGATTGCCGATGCCCGATCAAAAGGCATCGAGCGCGTTGAGCTTGAAGTGTATGCCAGCAACAAGCCCGCGATTGAACTCTATAAAAAGGTGGGCTTCGAGATTGAAGGCGTTAAGCGTAAGACGCGCAAGCTGGACGGTGTTTACGACGACTTGATCGTGATGGCGCTGTTAAGCGATTAGCTTTCAGCTTGTCAGCGATCAGCTAAAAGCAATTTGACTTTTGACGGCTCACGGCAAGTTTATACCCCAGATTCGCACCGTGTTATCGCCGCTCCCCGATGCCAGCCGCGTACCATCGGGATTGAATGCTACGCTCAACACGGGCTTGGTGTGAGCGCTCAATGTGGCGACGAGTTCGAACGTGTGAGCATTCCACAGCTTGACGAGATTATCACGCCCGCCCGATGCCAGCAGTCCGTGTGAACTAAAGGCGACGCTATCCACACCGCGTTCGTGGGCTTGGACAGTGAGGCGCTTCTCGCCTGATTCGATGTCCCACTTGTTGATTGTGCCATCTTTACAGGCCGAAATGACGCTCATCCCATCAGGGCTGATAGACACCTCTCGCACCCAATCGTCGTGCTGCAAAATAGCGCGCTGGTCGCCGCTTTCGACATGCCACAATCGAACAGTGTTATCGCGCCCGCCGGATATCAACGTGTGGCCATCGGGCGTGAAGGCAATGCTTTCGACTTCGGCGCTGTGGCTGCCTAACATTCTCTCGCCTATGCGTACCGTACCATCCGCGCCGCCCGATGCAGGATGTTTCGTGAGTGGGAAAATAGCTACCGCTTCTACCGAGTTCGTATGACCTGTCGTTATGATCTCGTTATGATACTCCCCGCGATTTCGTGTCCACAGACGCACAGTCGTATCAGCACTCGCGCTAAATAGCGATTGCGATAGGATAAACGCAACTGCTTTAACCGGGCCGCCATGTCCCTGTAGGTGGTGCTGCTGTGTTGGCCCATCACCCATCGAATGTAGGTAGACTCCATCGGCAGTTGCCACAGCAAGCACAGAATTGGCTGAGGCCCATCGCACTTGCGAAATCCAGCCATGCCTGAGCTTTCTAAGTTCGGTGATTTGTCTGGCGTTTTCGAGAGCGATGCGTGGCGGTTCGCTTGGTTGACTTGGCGGGCTGCTAGTCTCAATAACAGCATTGACATACTGCTCCGGGCTTATGGGATTCGCTTCAAGCCATTTTTTCCACTGCTTGACGTTATGTCCAAAATCTTGGCCCGTTGCGTGCTTTAGCAGCTCATAGGCTTGCTCTTTGGGCATATAACCAACTGCGTCTTCGGTGAGTTCTTGCGCCAGACTGACCACTAGGTCGCTATTTATCCCTCTTTTAATCATAATTTTAACCTTCGGTGTTCACCTAGCATCGGTATATAATTCTACCCCATGCACATCGGACTAAACGCACATCTACTCTCCGGCAAAGCGGGCTATCGCAGCGCTGGGATTCACGGCTACATCTACAATCTGCTGGCGAACTTGCCCACCGCAGCACCGCCGGGTTGGGATTTCACGGCGTTCGTTGGCGCGAACAACGCGGCCCAGTTCGACGGAATCACCATGTGCCGTTCGCGCTGGGATACTGAATCGCCATTGAAGCGCATCGTGTGGGAACAGGCAGCGCAGCCATTCAGCGTGAACCGCTTCGACCTGTATCATGCGCTGGCGTTCGTCGCACCGATATGGCTGCAAACGCCGAGCGTAGTCACGATCTACGACTTGAGTTTTCTGCATTATCCGCAGGTGCTTTCGCCTGCGCGACGTTTGTATCTGCGCTTGTTCACAGGGCTGACGTGCCGCCGCGCTCGCCGTGTGATCGCTATTTCGCACAGTACCGCGCAAGATGTGGCGCACTCGCTCGGTATCGCGCCGGAGAAGATCGACGTAGCCGCGCCGGGATATGATGCCGATGTGTATCAGCCGCTTGCGTCGGAACAGGTGTCTGCCTTTCGGGCCGAGAAGGGTTTGCCGGAGCGCTTCTGGCTGTTTCTCGGCACGCTTGAACCGCGCAAGAACCTACCGACGCTGCTCAACGCCTATGCTGCACTGCCTAAAAGTGAACGCCTGCCATTGGTACTGGGCGGCGGCAAGGGCTGGCAGTACGACGACATCTTCGCTACGATAACGGCGCAGCATCTAGAGGCGGACGTGCTGCTGCCGGGGTTTATCCCTGCCGCAGAACTGCCACTCTGGTACAATAGCGCGGAAGTGTTCGTGTATCCGTCGGTGTTTGAGGGCTTCGGCCTGCCCGTCCTAGAGGCAATGGCCTGCGGGACACCTGTAATGGTCGCGGATAGCTCGTCGCTGCTGGAAGTCGTGGGTGCGGCGGGGCTGCGCGTACCACCGCATAATGTGGCGGCATGGACGGCGGCTCTACAACGAGCGCTAACCGATGACCAATGGCGCGAACAGTCCCGCGAACAGGGATTACAAGAAGCGCGGCGCTATTCATGGCGCGGTACAGCAGAAAGAACGGTAATGAGCTACCGCCGAGCATTGGCGGTGGAGTAAAATTTAGAGCAAGGGGTTTAACCCCTTGTTAGAGAACCTCCTTTACGCATAATGAAGACCGATACCCAACCTCTACCCGCTTACCGGCCCGGCCAAGAACCGCGCTGGTTGATGCCTGCTATCGACGTGGCGCTGGTGTTTCTGGCGTTCGCTTTGGCTTACATCGTGCGCTACCAACTGCAACTGATTCGACCCGTCGAAGAAGCCAACCGTGCCCCATTTTTGCCGTACCTGCCGTTCGCGGTGCTGTACGCGGCGCTGCTGTATTTCAATTATCAGGGCAGCGGCCTCTATAAAAACATCCGTGAGCGTTCGTGGCTAGAAGAGTTGTACACCATCATCACGGGCATCAGTAACGCGACGGTCATTGTGATGGCAGTCAGCTTTGTGTTTCAGCCGCAGGTATTCAGCCGTTTGATGATGGTCTACGTGGCCGCCATTACTATCATATTGCTGGCGCTGGCGCGGTTTGTGCGGCGAACCATTCAGGCGCGGCTGAGAGCGCGTGGAATCGGTGTTCAGCGCGTGTTGATCGTCGGCGCTGGCGACGTTGGGCAGGCCGTTTTACGCACGATGGTTGCCCGCAAAGAACTGGGCTATCAACCCGTCGGCTATCTGGACGACAACCCGGCGCGGGGTGACGTGAGCATCGGGCGTATTCAGGGCTTAGGCGGTGTCAACCGTCTGGCCGCGACTATCCGCGAACAAAAGGTTGATCTGGTGGTGATTACGCTGCCGTGGTCGCAGCATGATCGTATCCTCGAACTGGTGCGCGACTGCTACCGCAAAGGCGCGGAAGTGCGCGTTGTGCCCGATGTGCTGCAACTCAACTTGCGACAGGTACAGGTCGAGAACCTCGACGGTATTCCCTTGTTAAGTGTCAACGGGCATGTGCCGTTTCGGGGCAGCAGTCGGCTGCTTAAGCGAACCATTGACCTCGCATTGATCGCTCTGGCGTCGCCGTTAATTTTGATCGTGTTCGCGCTGACGGCGCTGGCTATTCGCCTCGAAGGGCCGGGCCC
>JACMMD010000407.1 GCA_014379235.1 Anaerolineae bacterium | reverse complement strand
GGGATTTGCTCTGGATTGTCGGCGACTTTCGCGCCGACTGCTTGCAGTGCGGCGATTTTCTCGGCGGCTGTGCCTTCGCCACCTTCGATGATCGCGCCTGCATGACCCATGCGTGTTCCGGGCGGGGCGCTCTTGCCTGCGATAAAGGCCGCGACGGGTTTGCTCATGTGCTTGCCGATATATTCGGCGGCATCCACTTCGGCGCGGCCACCGATTTCACCGATGAGAACGACCTTTTCGGTTTGCGGATCGTTCTCGAACATTTCTAGCACATCGACAAAGTTCGTGCCGATGATCGGGTCGCCGCCGATGCCGATACAGGTGCTCTGCCCCATGCCAGCGTTCGTCAGCGCATAGACGACCTCGTAAGTGAGCGTACCGCTCTTAGAGACGACGCCGATGTTACCGGGCGTGCCAATATAACCGGGCATGATGCCGACCTTTGCTTGGCCGGGGGTCAGTAAACCGGGGCAGTTGGGGCCAACAAGGCGGCTGTTACTGTTCTTGAGGTAGGCGTAGACCTTCATCATGTCGTGAACCGGGATGCCTTCGGTGATGCACACGATGAGAGGTAGCTGCGCGTCGATGGCTTCGAAGATGGCTTCAGCGGCGAAAGGCGCTGGCACATAGATCAGGCTGGCGTTTGCGCCTGTTTGATGAACGGCTTCTTGCACGCTGTTAAACACGGGACGGTCATGAACTTTCTGTCCGCCTTTACCGGGAGTGACGCCGCCGACAACCGTATCCTTGTTGTAAGCGATCATCTGCTCGGAGTGAAACGTGCCTTCGCGTCCGGTGATGCCCTGCACGATCAGGCGCGTGTTGTTGTCTACGAGAATAGCCATTTACATGCGCTCCTTTGCGGCCTGAACGGCCTTCTGCGCGGCTTCTGTCAAAGTGGCGGCGCTGGATAAGTTCGGGACGTGGGCGTTGTCGATGATTTCACGCCCTTCTTTTGAATTCGTACCAACCAACCGGATGACCATTGGCAGGTCGGCTTTAACTTCGTTCAGCGCTTGCAGGATACCACGCGCCACTTCGTCACCGCGTGTGATGCCGCCAAAAATATTGAACAGTACGGATTTTACATTGGGATCGGACAAAATGATTTTGAGCGCGGCGGCAACTTTATCCGCCTGTGCGCCGCCGCCGATGTCGAGGAAGTTGGCCGGGCCGACTTCTTCACCGCCATAGAGCTTGGTCATGTCCATCGTGGCCATCGCCAGACCCGCGCCGTTGACCATGCAGCCGATTTGTCCGCCGAGCTTTACGTAGCTGATTCCGGCTTCGCGGGCGGCGGTTTCGGATGGCGGTTCGGCATCGGTATCGCGCAGAGGGGCGAGGTCAGGGTGACGGTAGAGAGCGTTATCGTCGATCACCATCTTGCCGTCGAGCGCCAGCAGTTCGTTATCACCAGTGATGACCAGCGGGTTGATCTCCGCGAGGACGGCGTCGCTTTCGACATAGCAGCGATAGAGCGCATTGGCGATTTTGCCGAAGGCTTTCCAGTGCTGTTCCGGCAGCTTGATACCGATGGCGACGTTGCGAACCTGATAATCACGCAGCCCTAAGAACGGGTCGATTGGTTCGCGGATAACGGCATCGGGGTTCTCGTGGGCGACTTGCTCGATCTCGATGCCGCCTTCGGATGAGGCAATGATGACCGCGCGACCTTTACTGCGATCATTGGTGATGCCGAAATAGATTTCGCTGGCGATGTTTGCGGCGGGGTCGATCAGCACTTTGCGGACGGTTAGCCCTTTGATGTCCATACCCAGAATGGCGCGGGCATGGTCACGGGCTTCGTCGGCGCTTTTGGCCAGCTTCACGCCGCCCGCTTTGCCGCGTCCACCGACAAGCACTTGCGCTTTCACCACCACCGGGCCGAGCAGTCTTGCGGCGATGTCGTAGGCTTCCTGCGGCGTGGTGGCGACTTCGCCGCGCAGTGTCGGAATGCCAAACTCGGCAAAGCGCCGCTTGGATTGGTATTCGTGTAGATTCACCGATTATTCCTTATGATTCATTACACGGAGACATTGTTGGCTAGTATAGCGCATTGGCGCTTGCTAGGGGCGGGGTGGTTTTCGTCACTATTTGCCATGTGCCGGGTTTATAAAATCTCGGTTTCGTGACTGGAAATATACACATCGGGGTAGTTGGCTTCGATCCATTTGAGTATGCTGTCGATGACCTGTTGTGCGTGAACGCTGGAATTGCTTACAGCAGCCACACCGATGATGGACGATTGCCACACATCTTGCTGCCCGACTTCGGCGGCGGAGACGTTGAATGTGTTGTGCATTCGGGCCAGCATGGATTTCAATACGCTGCGCTTCTCTTTAAGCGAGCCTAATCCCGGTAATTGCAAACGGATGGTGCAAACTCCAATAATTGCGTCAGACATGGGTGGTTAGTTGGTGCGTGGCATCACGCGAGTAAGGTGCGGTTGGCGCACTTGGCGGGTACAGGTTAGAGTATAGTCGCATTGAATTGGTGGGGAAATAGGAAAGTGCCGCAGTTGGCACAAAATAGAACTCCACTATAATACATTGAGAACTTGTAGCAGCGATTTTACGTTCTGGAGAATTATGATCTAATGACAACCCCCACTCGTGTGCGCGTGGTGTGCATTGAGGATGACCCTGAGATCATGCACCTCGTTAAGATCATTCTCTCGCGGGAAAATTATGAAGTCATCAGCGCGAACAGCGGCATCGAGGGGCTGCACGCGGTTGAAGATAACCATCCCGATATTGTGCTGCTGGATTTGATGCTGCCGGGGATGGATGGTTGGGAAGTTTACCAGCGGATCAAGGCGAACCCGGAATTAACCCATATCCCGGTAATTGTGGTGACGGCCAAGGCCCAAAACATTGACAAGGTGCTGGCGTTGCGTGTCGCAAAGGTGGATGGCTACGTCACAAAACCGTTCGTGCCGGTTGAACTTTTGGATATGCTTAGAACTGTGTTGGCAGCACAGGACACGAACTCCAAGCCGAGCGAGGAGTGATTCTGTATAGGAAATAAATCCTCCTTACAGTCGATTATTACTTGCAGCTAGAGGGGCTTTTTTGCTGACGGTCATTCTTGGGTTATGATTACCGACGCTCATGGGAGCGTTTCATGAACTAGTTGCTGCCTGAAACTTTGTGGTGCTGAATCAGTTTTGCACTAAGATATACCCATGCACAGCGCGATGGATTGCGGGGGAGTCAATGAACAGAATAGCCACACGTTCTATCCTGGTGATTTTATGCAGTTTTGCTTTCCTATTGATTTCGCTTCCTGCTTCTGCCCAAGACGCAGAGAACTTATTAACAAATCCCGGTTTTGAAGACCCATTTGTGGAGTTCGATGGCAACCCGCCCCGGTTGGTGGCAGAGGGCTGGACGCCGTACCATACGGAAGCGGCGGCGACTGATCCCGGTTACCAGAATCAGCAGCCT
>JACMMD010000406.1 GCA_014379235.1 Anaerolineae bacterium | reverse complement strand
CTTGTTGATGCGATCAAGCACGGTACAACCACGCTGTTCGATCATCACGCCAGTCCGAATTTCATCGAAGGCAGTCTCGACGTGATCGCGGACGCAGTGGTGCTTGCTGGTTTGCGGGCGGTGCTGTGCTATGAAGTGACAGACCGTGACGGCGAAGCCAAGATGCGCGCCGGAATCGCGGAGAATGTGCGCTTCATGAACAGCACAAACTATCGCTCACTGGTGACGGGGACTTTCGGACTTCACGCCAGCCTCACGCTGAATAATGATGCGCTGCGGGCTTGTGCTGATGCCCTGCCAACTGGCGGCGGTTTTCATGTGCATGTCGCGGAACACGAGGCTGACGAGAATGACAGCCTGCGCCGCAGTGGTAAGCGCGTGGTCGAACGGCTGCATGAGTATGGCATCTGGGGGCGTAAGACCATCGCCGCGCACTGCGTCCACATCAACGAGGCGGAACGTGATATTTTGCGCGAGACGGGTACGTGGGTTACTCATCAACCTCGCTCGAACATGAACAACGCCGTTGGCGCGCTGGCGCTGGATGATATGCTGGCGGCAGGCATCCCCGTAAGCCTCGGCAACGACGGCTTTAGCAACAATATGTGGGCAGAGTGGAAAGATGCCTATCTTCTGCATAAAGTCGCCAACCGTGACCCGCGTAAGGCGAACGGCGCGGACATTGCCCGAATGGCCACGCAGCATAACGCACAGTTAGCGAACCAGTTCTTTGAAGACTGGCCTATTGGACAATTGGTTGAAGGCGCGGCAGCGGATATGATCTTCGTGGATTATCACCCGTATACGCCGCTCACGGCGGGCAATCTGCCGTGGCATATCCTGTTCGGCTTCGAGTCGTCGATGGTGACGACAACGATTGTCAACGGCATTGTGCTGATGCAAGATCGGCGCTTGCTCACGCTGGACGAAGCAGCTATCGCACAAGAAGCGCTGGCACTCGCGCCACAGGTGTGGGAGCGTTATACGGCTAACGCTCAGGCGGTTCTATAATCGGCATTGTTAATGTAAATCACACCAATACGGGCAACTCACAAGTTGCCCCTACGGTTTTAACCTACTGAACTGAAGAGGGAATTACATGGTTGACGGGCCGACACTGGTGACAGTTGCCGTTCTTGGCGGCACGGGTAAAGAAGGCTCTGGCCTAGCGATGCGTTGGGCGCTGCATGGCTACCGCGTGATTATCGGCTCACGTAATGGCGAACGAGCCGCAGAACGAGCCGCAGAGCTGAACACGCAGCTTGGCGGCGATTACTTGATCGGCATGGAGAACACCGAAGCAGCCGCCAACGCCGACATCGTGGTTCTGAGCGTGCCCTATGACGCGCATCGGGCGACGATTGAAAGCGTACTTGTCCAGTTACAGGGTAAGACGCTGGTGGATATTACCGTGCCGCTCATGCCGCCGGACGTTCGCACCGTTTTTGTGCCGGAAGGCAAGGCGGCTGCACTAGAGGCACAACGGTATGTGGGTGATAATGTCCGTGTGGTCTCAGCCTTTCAGAACGTAAGCGCGGTCAAACTGCAAGACCCCCACGCGGAAATCGCCTGTGATGTGCTGGTGACAGGCGACGACCCCGATGCAAAAGCCGAAGTGATGCGTCTGGTTGAGGCGACAGGTATGCGCGGTATCGACGCCGGGCCGCTGGCCAACTCGGTGGCCGTCGAAGCGCTGACACCCGTGCTGCTGTACATCAACAAGACCTACAAGGTCAAAGGCTCGGGTATTCGCATCACGGGCATCAATTAGCAGGCATTGGTCGATTTTGAATATACAAGCAACATCGCTAACGATTTTAGCGCTGCCGGGTATCCCGTTGGTGCAGCCCGGAGATGATCTGGCGCAGTTGATCCTCGACGCGCTGGCACTAGCGGGCGAAAAGCTGCAAACGGGTGATGCGTTAGTCGTCACGTCGAAGATTGTCTCTAAAGCTGAAGGTCGCTTTTTCGAACTGTCGGATGTTGAGCCAAGCGCCGAAGCACTGCGGTTGGCTGAGGAGACTAAGAAAGACCCGCGTATTGTCGAACTGGTGCTGCAAGACAGCGTTGGTATTTCGCGGGTGAATGTCGGCGTATTGGTGACGCAGCATCGACTCGGCTTCGTCAGCGCGAACGCTGGAATCGACCAGTCGAATATCGAAGGCGGCGACGAGCGTGTTCTACTCCTGCCGCAAGCCCCCGATGCCAGCGCTCATGCGTTGCGCGAACGCTTCCAACAGATGACAGGCGCGGATGTGGGTATCATCATCAGCGATTCACATGGTCGCCCGTTTCGTATGGGCAATGTCGGCGTGGCCGTCGGCGTCGGCGGGATGCCTGCGCTGTTGGATTTGCGTGGACAGGATGACCTGTATGGTCGTAAGCTCAAGATCAGCCTACTCGGTTATGCCGATCTGGTGGCTTCCGCCGCGCATCTGGTGACTGGCGAAGCCAACGAGGGGCGGCCCGTTGTGCTGGTGCGCGGGCTGAACTTCGCGGACATCGACGGCAGTGCCCGTGACCTCAATCGTCCGGTAGAGCAGGACTTGTATCGTTGATCGAAAAGCACAAGGTGCTGGCTTACATCATGAAGGGTGATAAGCTGCTGGTGTTTCGGCACGCGGATTATCCCCAAGCAGGTATTCAAGTGCCTGCGGGGACAGTCGAAGATGGCGAAAGCCCTGAAGCGGCTGTCATGCGTGAGGCTCACGAAGAAACGGGCCTCGAAAACTTGCGATTGGTATCTTTTCTGGGTACTGACCAGCGTGATTTGTCGAATTACGGGCGCGATGAAATTCAGCAGCGCTATTTCTTTCATGTGACTTGCGACGACGAATGCCCGGATGCGTGGAGTCATGTTGAGCTGAACCCGAATGGCGAATATAAGTCCGTTCGCTTTGACTTGAGTTGGGCAGCCATAGACGATGTGCCTGAACTAGCTGGCGATCAGGGACAAATGCTTCATGTTCTAAGAGGCGCGACAGGGTGGCACGAATGAACGCTGTGCGAACTCGCGTTTTGGATACGATCTTAAAGCGCCGCTCTATACGGCGTTATCGCGCTGACGCTGTGCCGCGTGACGTGATCGAAACGCTGCTGACGGCGGCGATATGGGCGCCTTCGGCGCATAACCGTCAGCCGGGGCGATTCGCGGTGATTGATAATCAACCGCGCAAAGAAATTCTCGCCAGCGCGATGGGCGCACGTTTACGCCGCGACCTTGAAACCGATCATGCGCCAACCGAACTGATCGAGAGGGATGTGAGCCGTTCTTATGGGCGCATCACGTCCGCGCCTATACTGGTCGCGTTGTGCTTGTCGATGGTCGATATGGACGTGTATCCCGACCAGAAACGCAGCCACAACGAGTATTTGATGGCTGTGCAGAGTGTGGCTATGTCCGGTCAAAATCTGCTGCTGGCGGCACAGGATGTGGGACTTGGCGCTTGTTGGATGTGTGCGCCGTTGTTTTGCCCCGATGTTGTTCGTGATGCTTTAGAACTGCCTGATGATTGGCAGCCGCAAGCGTTGATTACGCTCGGCTATCCCGCAGAGACGCGGGATAAAACGCGAAAACCGCTAGAATCGAGTGTTCTTTGGCGCTGAAAAATATCGTTGCGCTCGTAGGTGGAGTCGGTGGGGCGAAGCTGGCTTACGGGTTGGCGCAAGTGCTCCCGCCGGGTCAGCTTACCTTGATCGTCAATACGGGTGATGATTTCTGGTGGCACGGGTTACGTATCTGCCCTGATGTCGATACGATCATGTACACGCTGTCTGGCGTGGTCAACAAAGCGAACGGTTGGGGCGTGGCGAATGATACGCGCCACATGCTCGGCATGATGCAGCAGTATGGCGCTGAGGGTTGGTTCGGCGTGGGTGATAAAGACCTTGCTACTGATTTGCTGCGAACCGAAGCGCTGCGAAACGGCGAACCGTTGACCAACATTATGAGCCGATTGTCAAAAGCGCTCGGCGTTTTGCAGTACATTTTACCGATGTGCGATGCTCCGGTTGCGACTATGGTTGATACGGTGGAGCATGGTGAAATGGCCTTTCAAGAATATTTCGTGCGTGAACGCTGGCAGCCAACCATGCGTGGACTACGGCTCGATGGCATCGAAAAGGCGCAGATCAGTGACGCGGCGAATGAAGCGATAGCGGCGGCGGATGCGATCATCATCGGGCCGTCGAATCCTTGGCTGTCGATTTGGCCGATTTTATCCGTGCCGGGAATGCGTGAGGCGATAATCAAGCGCGATGTTCCACGCATCGCGGTGACACCGATTGTCGGTGGGCAGGCTGTTAAGGGGCCAACCGCGAAACTTATGCTAGAGTTGGGGTATACTCCTTCGGCGCAAACCGTCGCGCAGTATTACAGTGACGATAGCTTAATTAACGGTTTTGTCTACGACGAAATTGACCGCGAATTGTCACTTGGCGAGAAAT
>JACMMD010000405.1 GCA_014379235.1 Anaerolineae bacterium | reverse complement strand
GACGCGGTGAGCGACGATACCCGACAAGGGTATTCGGGCATCATCGTTGACAAGAATAAGCTGGTCGATGTAGCGACCACGATGCGCGATGAGCTTGGTTTCGATCTGCTTTCGAGCGCGACAGCGGTTGACTATCTGGGCATTGCCGACGAGCTAGAGATGGTGTATCACGCTTACCGGACATCCGGCGGGCCGGCTCTGCTGTTCAAGGCAAAGACCGAGCGCGAGAATGCTGCAATTCCGTCGCTGATCGGCGTATGGCCGGGCGCGGACTTTCAAGAGCGTGAAGCGTGGGACTTGTATGGTATTCAGTTCCCCGGCCATCCCAACCTGCGACGTATCCTGCTTTGGGAAGGTTTCGCCGGCCATCCGATGCGTAAGGATTGGAAAGAGCCGTACTACGAAGAAGAGCACAAGCCGTTCGAGAGCCGTTGGCCGAGCGGTCACGTTTACCGTGTAGAAGAACTCAGTCCCTACGGCAAGAACGTCCAATACCCTGATGATATGGACGTTTCGCAATGGCTCGGCGTTTCCGATCAGGGTGTCAACGAGCCTGTGTACGAAAGCATGGGCCTCGGCGTTGATATTCAGCATATTAGCGACGGCGAGGAACTCAATACAGATCGTCTGATCGTCAACCTCGGTCCACAGCATCCGAGTACGCACGGCGTGTTCCGCATGGTCGTGACGATGAACGGCGAAACAATCGAAGCGCTCGAACCCGTTATGGGTTATCTGCATCGCAACCACGAGCAGATCGGTGAGCGTAATACCTATATCCAAAACATCCCGTTCACTGACCGTCTCGATTACATTTCGAGCATGGGCAACAATCAGGGATATGTGCAAGCGATTGAGCAGCTTCTCAGCTTGGGCAATCGTTATCAGCCGCCGACCTATCGCGCCGAAGTCATCCGCGTGTTGATGGTCGAGTTGAACCGTATCGTCAATCACTTCTGGGCGCTCGGATTTTTGCTGAATGACCTCGGCGCGTTCTTCACGCCGATGCTGTACGCGCTCGAAGCCCGCGAGAAAATCCTCGACTTCTTCGAGGCGACTGCGGGCGCTCGACTGCTGTACAACTACATGCGTTTTGGCGGTGTCAATAAGGATTTGCCAGAGCGTATTCACAGCGTCGCTAACCTCGTCAACGATCAGGTGCGCGACTTCAATACGATGGATTACCTGACCACGTTGATTAGTGAGGAACTTCCCCGTGCAATTGAGGAATTCAACTACTACCTGACGGGCAATGAAATCCTAAAGGCGCGTATGGTTGGCGTGGGTGTGCTGCCTGCGGATGTGGCGGTGGCGACTAGCTGCACTGGCCCGCTTTTGCGAGGGAGCGGTGTCGCGTATGACATCCGCCGCGCAGAGCCATACAGTATCTACCCTGAACTCGATTTCGACGTAGCCGTGCGCTACAACGGTGATATTTTTGATCGCTATATGGTGCGTTTGGATGAAATGAGCGAGAGCGTTCGCATTCTCAAGCAAATCCTGCCACGTCTCGAAGCGACACAGGGCGAGTCAATCATCGCTGGAACGCCGCAGTACGCAGTCCGCGTACCCATTGGTGAAGCCTATGGCCGTGTCGAGAACCCGAAAGGCGAACTTGGCTATTACGTGGTATCGGCTGGCGACTCGAAAGGGACGCAGAACCCGTGGCGTTACCACGTTCGCGCCCCAAGTTTCATCAACCTGACGGCACTTGGCATCATGGCTAAGGGTAACAAAATAGCCGATGTCGTGGCCATTCTGGGCAGCATCGACATCGTATTGGGCGAGACAGACCGTTAACGAAATTACCTGTAGGGGCACGATATATCGTGCCCCTACCGAAACTGTAAGGAGTCGCTATGTACGGACTGGGCATTTTGAAGGGACTGGGCGTTACCCTTAAGCATTTTGTGAACACGTATGTCGAGGATATTCGACTCGGCAGTGGCAAATTTTTAGGGACAGCGTTTGAGCATCGTCAGGGCGTGGACTCTCGCGGCTTGTATACGGTGGAATATCCCGACGAGAAGATTGCCGTGCCGGAGCGCTTCCGCTTCGTGCCGTTTCTGGTGGTCGAGGATGACGATCATCCTGATCGTCCGGGCCATGACTGGTGTACAAGCTGCGGTATTTGCGCGAAGGTTTGCCCACCGCAATGTATCTGGATTGTGCGTGGCACGGATGCCGCGACTGGTCGTCCCAAGCCAGAGCCGGAAGCGTTCTACATCGACATCGACATTTGCATGAACTGTGGATTTTGCGCGGAGTTCTGCCCGTTTGACGCGATCAAGATGGATCACGATTACGAACTGGCGACGTATGACCGCACGACGACCAACATCCACGACAAGGAAAAGCTGTCGAAGCCGTTCAGCTATTGGAAGACCATCGCCCCCACGACAGCTTATGAAGAAATGGTCGCGCGCGGCGGTTGGGAACACACGGACATCATCAAGGAGCGTAAGAAGGCCGATGCGGCGGCTGCCAAAGCTGCTGGGGCTGCTGCGCCGAAGGTCGGTGACAGCCAAACCACAGTCCCACCAGTGGCGGCTGATGCGGCGGCTAAAGATCGCGCTGACGCTGTCCAAGCTGTCGCGCCTGTAGCTGAAGCGATTGCTGCTGCGGATGCACCGGAAGCCGCTGCCGCTCCAGTCGTGGATGAAGAAGCCGCTAAGGCCGAACGTCTGCGGAAGCGCGAAGCTGCGATGGCCCGCAAACATGCGAAGAAAGACGGCGAATAAGACGGCGGATTGATCCGCGCAGTCTTTAGAAGATAGCAAAGTAGGGGCGGTGCCGGAACTTCGTTCCGATGTGAACCGCCCCTTTTGATTAGAGAATCTTATGCACATCGCGGCCATTCCATCCAACAGCATTAGCAGCAGTCGATCAAAAGCACATCTGCTGGTTTTGGCGTTGTTTGTTCCACTGGTGATGGTGGTGTTCGGGCTGGCAATTTTGCAGCGCCCATACGAAGTTGGCTCGGATTACTACAATCAGAGCCTCGATGCCAAAGCGCTGGACGAAACGGGCGATACGATCAAGCTGCGCGCTAACCCGTTGACGATGTGGTCGATCATTGCTGTACATACGGTTCTTCCGAACATCGATTATCTCACGTCGGCGCTGTACGTTGGCCTGCTGTATTCGGCGTTTCTGGGCGTGGCGCTGTATTTCGTCATTGCCGCAGCGCTTGAGAGTCGGGCGAGAACGTTCGGCGGGGCAGTGTTGGCGGTGGTGCTGGCCATCGGTTTGATGGTCGTTACGCCTGTGACGATGCCGACGTGGGCCATGCGTAATCTGTATTACGGTTACATCGGCATCAACACCTACCACAATCCGTCGATCTTGGCGCTGAAACCGTTCGCGCTGCTTGTATCAGTGTTTGCGGTGATAGCATTGATGCAGCCAACACGGTTTCGCTCAATTGGAACTGTTGCATTGTGCGCTGTGCTAACGGCGCTTTCGGTGCTGGCCAAGCCGAATTTCGCGCTGTGTTTGCTGCCTGCACTGGCAATTCTCGCAGGCTTTAAGCTGCTCAAACATCAACCTGTGAATTGGCCGCTGGTCATTTTCGGGATTGCATTGCCTGCGCTGGCGCTGCTGGCGTATCAATATTTGTTCACTTACGGCGGCGATAGCGTTCAAGACAGCGACATTATTTTCGCGCCTCTGACCGCGCTGAGTCTCAAAGATCGCCTTGTCTTGCTGCCGCCAAAATTCTTTTTATCTATTTTGTTCCCGTTCAGTGTGTACGCGCTGTTTTTCAAGACGGCGCGGCGCAGTGTTTTGCTCAATCTGGCGTGGTTGATGTTTCTATGCGGCGCATTTCAGATGTACTTTCTGGCGGAAACAGGCGAACGCTTGCATGATGGTAATTTCTTTTGGAGCGGGCATATCACGTTGTTTTTGCTGTTCGTGGCGTCGGTGGTGTTTGTGATTCAGCAGAGACCGATCAGCATTACAACGCGGGGGACGTGGGAAATGTCGCCGCGTTTTGTAACATGCGTGGGTATGTTCGCGCTGCATCTGGTGAGCGGATTTCTGTATTACTCGGTCTACGCGGCCCATACATTGCTCGGCTTAGACCCAGCGCGGTGGGTCTAAGCATGACGACTCAACCTGTGGGACGGCGCTTGTTCGGCGCGAGGCTGAACCGTATCAACGTGATTACGGTAGCCGTGCTGACGCTGGTGGTCATTGTGTTGTTCGGCATCGCGCTATGGCAGCGCACCGAATCCGGCGGCGATTTCACCGAGTACGAAAACCTCAGCACGCAACTGCATGACACGGGCGACCTGACCGGATTGTGGCCCAATTTCCTGTTTGAACTGGTGACGATTGCGGTGTTTTTGGCGCTGCCACGTGTCGATATGGATGCGTCCGGCTACATTGCCATACTGCTGTTTTACGTGTTTCTCAGCACGACGTTGTACTTCATGCTGCGGGCGATGCTCGGCAGCCCGACGACGTTCCGTAGAGCCGCGCTGTATGCTGCTGTGTCGCTGGCGTTGATGATTGTCACGCCGATTACGGTTTTCACATGGCATACGCAAAACCTGAACTTCGGCTATATCCTGCAAACGGTTTATCATAACCCGACCATCAATCTGCTCAAGCCATTCGCGCTGCTGCAATTTATGTATGCAGTGACGGCGTTCGTTCGGCCTCAGGTGAATCGCAGCGTGTGGGCGGTGGCGTTGTGCGCGATCATCACTGTGCTGTCCGCGATGGCCAAGCCGAGCTATCTGCTGTGTATTCTTCCGGCGGCGGGGCTGTTCACGCTGTACAAGCTAGTGCGGCGTGAGCCGTTCAACTGGCAGATCATCGTTTTCGGTATCGGCGTGCCTGCGGTGGCCGCGCTGGCGGTAGGCTATCTGGCGACTTATACCGAGAGCGCCAGTGAAGAAAGCAGCATCATCTTCGCGCCGTTTTACTACATGAGTACACGCCCGAACGCCGAGCCTTTGCTGCTCAAATTCGTGATGTCGGTGCTGTTCCCGGTGACGGTT
>JACMMD010000404.1 GCA_014379235.1 Anaerolineae bacterium | reverse complement strand
CCGATCTACCGGAAGATTACGACGAACCAACGGGTAAGTCTGCTGTTCGTCGTAATCTTCCGGTAGATAGAGCAGATTGGCGAGCGTCACCGTCCGTGTTCGGCCATTGCGGGTGATTTCGACTTCTGACCAGCGCTTGACCTGTTCGCCTGCCACAGGCGTTTCGCTGATGTGACTCTCTGCTGGCAAAACCGACAGGGTATAGTCGCCGCCTTCGCTGCCCCGGTAGAAGCCAACTTCGATTTCCGCCGCGATTTGATCACCAGTTTGCGGCGAAAAGACTTCGCTGCCATATACACCCATTTGGTCAATGGTGCGGATGCGGCGGTCTTCAGCATCGTACACGCTCAATACGATGTCGCCTTCAGAGAATAAAACGATGTCGTAGGGTTCGGTTAAATCCGCCGCGTCGATGGAGTAGCGTACACGTTCATCCATTTCAAGCGAGCCGCTAACCTCATCACCGAGCGTCAATGTCTGTTCAGCAGTTTCGGGGGTTTGTTGGGCGAACAGCGAGAAGGGCGATAGCAGTAACAGGCTTACCGATAAAAAGAACATAGTCGATCTGAGCATAGAGTACCTCTTTGGCTTAGTCGTGAACGATCTGTCCCTAGCTCGAAAGTGGGCAGTTTGTCGGCGTCCGATAGCTACTCGGCCCCTGTTCATCCCACTCGATGATTCTACATGGATTCAGCTTGACGTGCTGACGCGCTCGTTTGACAAGCTCGGCGCGTAATCAAGCAAAAGATTCACCGCAGAGTCGCATGGAAGCAGGGGCACAGAGAAACAAAATTAGGACTTTCGCTCAAACCCCTATGTTGAACTTGGATTTGGGCAGACAGTGGGTTTAAACCCACTGTCGAAGCGAAAGTCCTAAAAATTAATCTCTGCGTCTCTGCAACCCTGCGTTAAGCAGTTCGATTTAGTTCAGGGAGAATTGGCCGGGGGTGTCGGTCTCGTCGGGTTCTTTGCTGAGAACGGCTTGCAGCAGCGCGACCTCACGCCGATACAAGGCGCGAATGCTGTCTATCAGCGAAAAGCCATCGTTCACCGCCAGCAGTTCTTGTTTCTGCACGGGCGGCACTTGCACCAGCACCGCGCCCAAATACGCCAGCGCCAGCGGCTCTTTCGGGAGCTGTTTCGCATCGAACTGAATGTCACCAGCCCGCGCTAACATACTCAGATAACGCTCAATCCATGGCCTCAGCTTCGCGCCGGGGGTGGACAATAAGCGCGTATCGGTGTTGGTCATCCGCAGTAGTTGAACGTTACCCGTCATATAGGGGCGGTCATTGACGGTAGAGATGATCTCGAAGCGCTCTTGGCCGATGGCGACAATGTTCATGCGCCCCTGACTGAGCGGTTGAACCTGCGTGATGTGCGCCGTACAGCCGATCATGTGCGGCTCGGCTAGTGGGCCAAAGGCTTCTGTGCCGCTCTTGATGAGCACCACGCCAAACGGCTGATGCTTTTCCACGCACAGATTCATCATCGTTTTGTAGCGATCTTCGAAGATATGCAGGTTAAGCGGCATTCCCGGAAAGAGGACGGTATTCAATGGAAAAAGTGGAAGCTCAAGCATGAATGGTTCGCTTGTTAAACGTTGACCAATTATAGCCATTCGATGCCTATTCGCCACCCATCTATCTCACCTGTTACAACGCCGCGAATTTGATTAGAATGAAAACTTAATCCGCTTTCAACCAGACAGTCAGCGCTATGCCCGAAGCCAGTACCCCCAATCCAGTTGACGTTACCCTGATTTCCCCCGTTCACAACGAGGCGCTGAACTTGCCCCCGTTGGTTGAGCGCGTCATCGCCGTGATGGAACGCTATCCTCACGCGCAGGGATGGGAGATGATTCTGGTCGATGACAACTCGGCTGATGACAGTTGGAAGGTCATGGGCGAACTGGCGGCCCAGTATCCAAACTACGTCCGCATCGACCATCACCCTGATCGTCGCGGGCAAAAAGGCTGCTTCGTGACGGGGTTTGCACAAGCACGCGGTAAGCTGTCCATCGTCATGGATGCGGATTTACAAGTGCTGCCCGAAGAACTGCCGCTCTTGCTGGACAAGGCGCTGCTTGAAGGCTACGAGATGGTTTGCACCTATAACGACCCTGAGCGCGGCGGCAGGCATCGCGGCTTTGTTTCTCAAATTGGCAACATGTTCATGAAGGTGCTGTTCAAAAGCCCGGTTCGTGACGCAGGCGGCAACTTCTTAGCGGTGGAAACACGCTTCTTGCGCGGCGTCCAGCTCATCGAGAACGACCAGCGCTACCTGCTGCCGATCAGTGTTCGGCGCGGCCTCAAGAAAATCGCCGAAGTCGGCTGCGTGTTCGGTGTGCGCGGCTATGGCAAATCCAAATACAATAAATGGCGCAAGACGCTTTCGGGCTTTCCCGAAATGTTGGCGCTTAAGCGGCGGCTGGATGAAGGCTTTTACGATCAGCCGCCAGTCGAAATGAAATGATTACTGTAGGGGCAAGGCATGCCTTGCCCTGATTGCGCGTTTAGGGCGACGCATGCGTCGCCCCTACAAAAGCGATAATCATAGGGGGCAACATTGCGTATTCTGTTTTGGGGCAAGGGTGATCGCGGGCAGGCGTGTTTGAAGCGCATTTTGGCCGACGGCTTCGACGTGGTAGGGGTGATCGCTCAAAATGAAGAGAGCGACAGCGGCCCCTATCTTGGACTGCAAACGCAAGCCAAGCAGGCCAATATCCCCTGTCATGTCTTGGGCGATCTACGCGCCGAAGAAACCGTGACTCTGGTTCGCGGCTTCGATGGGGAATTGTTCGTGCTGGCCGGTTATGCGCGTATCATCCCGCCCGCGCTGGTGGCTCTGCCGCCGATGAAGATCGTCAACCTGCACGGTGGCAAGCTGCCCGAATATCGCGGTACAGCGCCCATCCCGTGGCAGATCATCAACGGCGAAACCACGCTCGGCGTTACCATCCTCTACGCGGATGAAGGCATCGACACGGGCGATATTCTCATGGAAGCCACGTTCGAAATCAGCCCCGAAGCAGGTGCAACCGAAGCCACACATCACACGCTGCAACTGTTCCCCGATATGCTGTCGTTCGTGCTGCGCGGTTTACGCGATGGTTCGCTGCGAGGGCGTCATCAGGATTTGCGTGCTGGCTCGTATTACACCAAGCGTCAGCCAGAAGACGGTCTGCTCGACTGCCGCCTGATGAGCGCCGAATATATCTTCAACATGATACGCGGCCTGCGTGACCCATACCCCGGCGCGTTCGCTTACAGAGGCGCGGAAAAAGTGGTACTACAGCGCGCGCGGCTCTTAGAGGAAAATATCTTCGGTGTGCCCGGAGTTATTCCGTTGAAGCGTCCCGACGGCGTGGTGCTGATCGCCGGAGATCGCGGGCTGCTGCTCACCGAAGTTCGCGGCGAAGGCGGCAAAATCATTCCGGCGCGGGATGTGTTCAAAGTCGGAGACAGACTGCTGCCGCAGCCGACGGACGCGCCGACAAAAAGTTAAAGGACGAAGTCATGATTGACGCGGCATGGGCGAAAGATTTCGCACAAGAATGGGTTGAGGCGTGGAACTCCCATGACCTTGACCGGATTTTCGCTCATTTCACGGATGATTTTGAGATGACTTCGCCGCTGATTGTCCAGCGGGGTTACGAAGCAAGCGGGACGCTGCACGGCAAGAACGCCGTTCGTCCTTACTGGCAGGCTGGCCTTGATGCTCTGCCGCCACTGCGCTTTGAACTGATTGACGTGTTAATCGGTGTGAACAGCATAACGATTTACTTTCGCCAAACGTCAGGAAAACTCGCGGCGGAAGTGTTGATCTTTAACGATCAAGGCCAAGTGGTCAAAGGCATCGCGCATCATACTATGCAGTAAATGGAGGATGTATTGGAAACGAAAGTATTTGTTACGGGCGGGGCAGGGCTGATCGGCTCGGCCATCGTGCGCGAACTCACCGAGCAGGGCATCGAGTCGGTGCTGCTGGACGCGCACGTTCGCTACTTCTCGTACTTCGACACCGAAGCTGACCTGTATCAGCTTTACCTGCAAAAGCGCTACAAGGCGCTCAAGGACAACCCGAAGGTCAAAATGGTGCGCGGCGACACGCGCAACAAAGACCATCTGCGCCGTATGATCTTCGAGCATAAGCCGACGCACATCATCCATCTTGCCGCGCTGCCCATCGAAACCATGTCGAATCAGTTCTCGGAAGAAGCCATCGACAGCACACTCGGCGGCACCGTCAACCTGCTGGAGATCATCCGCGACACCGATTTCGTGCAGCGCTTCGTCTACACCAGTTCGAGCATGATCTATGGCGATTTCAAGTACACGCCCTGCGACGAGGAACACCCCAAGAAACCCAAGGGCGTTTACGGCGGCTCGAAGATGTGCGGCGAGATCATGACGCAGGTCTACGCCGAACGCTTCAACATCGAATACGCCATCGTGCGCCCATCAGCGGTCTACGGCCCGACGGACGTCAACCGCCGCGTCAGCCAGATATTTGTCGAGAACGCGCTGCGGGGTAAGCCGCTTGTCATGAAGGGCGGCGATACCGCGCTGGATTTCACCTACATCAGCGACATCGCGCATGGCTTCGTGCTGGCGGCGCTGCATCCAGATGGCAAGAACGAAGCCTTCAACATCACTCGCGGCGAAGGGCGCACCCTGCGCGAGATGGCCGACATCGTTAGCGAACTCGTCCCCAACGTGGAAATTATCGAAGAAGCCAGCGATGCCTCGACTGCCAAGCGCGGTTCGTTGGGCATCGACAAGGCGCGGCAGGTACTTGGCTATGAGCCGCAGTACAGCCTCGAACAGGGTTTGGTAGAATACGTAAACTTTGTACGCAATTGTATGGTGGAGATCGGG
>JACMMD010000403.1 GCA_014379235.1 Anaerolineae bacterium | reverse complement strand
CGCATATCCTGAATCGGGCGCAGAACGCCGCCGCATTGGGGCTGAATATCCCTAGCGCTGAAGCTGATTGGAACGCATTGCAAGCACGGATACAACAGGTCATGCACCGTATTCGCGGCGGGACACCGGAAGAAGCCGTGCGTAAGAACCGCGAACAGGGCATCGAGATCATCTCCGGCGAGGCACAATTCATCGGGCCGAACGAGATCTCGGTTTCGGGGCAGACCTATCGTACTGAACAAATCGTCATCGCTGTCGGTGGCGAGACATCCGTGCCGCCGATTGATGGCCTCAAGAGCGCGGGTTACATCACCAACCGCGAGGCGATCTTTCTCCCCGAACTACCGGAACGCATGGCTATCCTCGGCGCTGGGCCGATTGGCGTGGAGTTCGCGCAGATGTTTCATCGCTTCGGTGTCGAAGTCACCGTTTTAGAATCTGAGGACATGCTGCTGCCGACGGAAGATCAGGAAGTGGCCGAAATCCTCTGCGGGTTGCTGAGTGACGAGGGCATCCGCATGGAGATCAACGTCGATTTACAGCGCGTTCGCACGGTTCAGGCTGGTAAAAAGCTGACGTTTCGCTGCGGTGAGGGCGACATTGAAGAACTGGTTGTCGACGAAATCCTGCTGGCGACAGGCCGCCACACCAATAGCGAAGCGCTCAATCTGAAAGTGGCAGGCGTTAAACTCGGCAAAAAGGGCGAAATCGTGGTTAACGATTCGCTCCAAACCAGCGTTGAGCATATCTGGGTCGCGGGCGATGCGACGGAGAAATATCCGTTTACGCATGTGGCCCACGATCAAGGCGTGTTGGCGGCGCGCAATGCTCTGGCCATGCTGCATAAGAAGAGTAAGCCGCAGTCGTTCGATTACAGCGTCATCCCGTGGGTGACATTCACCGACCCCGCGCTGGCGCACGTTGGCAAAACAGAGGACGAACTGCGTGAAGACGGGGTAAAATATCGCTCGACATGCGTGAAGCTCGAAGAACTTGAAGTCGCGCAGCAGAAGGGCGAAACGAACGGCGTGTTCAAGCTGCTGGTCAGCGACGGTGGACTTGTGCTTGGCGCGCATATCCTCGGCTACGAAGCGGGTGAAAATCTGACGGCGCTGGTGTTGGCCATGAAGCATCAAATCCCGGTGGAGTCGCTTGCACAAACCATCATTGCTTATCCGACTTTTAGCGCAGCAATACGCTGGGCAGCGCGCAAACTCGTCAACGAACAGGCATAGCGCTACTGTAGGAGAAACCTTTGACAGGGACACTGACAAACCCCGACACCAGTGACACGCACAGTGATACGAACGTTAGCGGCGAGCGCAGCATCAACACGTCAAAAGCCTTAAGCGGTGTGCGTGTACTGGATTTTTCGCGGGTGTTGGCCGGGCCCTTTTGCACGATGCTGCTCGGTGATATGGGCGCGGACGTGATTAAAATTGAGCATCCGGGCCGCGGCGACGATACGCGCCATTGGGGGCCGCCGTGGCTTGGCGAAGATCATAATCGTCAAAGCGCTTACTATTTGAGCGCCAACCGCAACAAACGCAGCCTGACGCTCAACTTGAAAACCGACGAAGGGCAAAGGCTGGCGAAGCGCCTCGCCGCGCAAAGCCAGCTGGTTGTCGAGAACTTCAAGCCGGGTCAGATGGCCGAGTTCGGTCTGAGTTTCAACCATTTGCGCGACATCAATCCGGCGTTGGTCTATGCCAGCATCACGGGTTTCGGGCAAACTGGCCCCTACCGCGAACGTCCCGGTTATGACATTGTGACGCAGGCTATGAGCGGGCTAATGTCCATCACCGGCCCGGCTGATGGGCCGCCCTACAAGGTCGGCGTGGCCATCGCGGATGTGATTACGGGGTTGTTCACGGCGATGAATTTGCTGGCTGCGCTGCGCCATACTGAAAATACAGGCGAGGGGCAGTTCATCGACGTGGCGCTGCTGGATACGCAGATTGCAGTTCTGGTGAACATCGCCAGCGACTATCTTGTGTCGGGGCAGACACCACAGCGACTCGGCAACGAACATCCTACCATTGTGCCTTATCAGGTGTTTAGCGCTGCCGATAAAGAATTTGTAGTGGCGGTGGGCAATGATCGGCAGTTCGCGGACTTATGCAAACTACTCGGCAGATCGGAACTGGCCGCCGATCCGCGCTACGTCACCAATCCGACACGGGTTCAAAACCGCGAGACGCTTGTGCCGCTGCTGCAACGTATTTTCGAGACACGTCCGGCGGCGGTGTGGGTTGAGGGGATGCTCGAACTGGGTATCCCGACGGGGCCGATCAATGACATAGCGGCGGCGCTCAACGACCCGCAGGTACAGGCGCGGGGT
>JACMMD010000402.1 GCA_014379235.1 Anaerolineae bacterium | reverse complement strand
CGGGATGACGACGTTGGCCAACCCCGCTCCGTTGTCTACTTCTTCAAGGCAGTACACCAGCGGCCCGCGCTGTAAGGCGATATTGCCCGCGTCCTGCCGCACCTGCGGATGCGCTAACATACGCTCGACGGGCATGGACAGCGACAGTTTCACCTGATCGCCGTTCGACCACTGGCGGTTGATAAGGACGTAACCGCGCTCTGGATTGGCGATGTACTCGCTCCCGTTGACTTCCACCGAGTATTCACGACACCAATTGGGCACACGCAGCGCCAGCGTGAACGTTGTCGGCTGATCGGCGCTGATCGTAAAGCTGACCGCGCCATCATAGGGATAGTCGGTCTGCTGCTCGATTTGCACATCGCTGCCGCCGAATTGGAACTGAGCGTGGTTCTGGTTGTAGAGGTTGACGTAGAGCGTATCTGCCGTCGCCACGTAGAAGTAATCACCAATGCTAGCCACCAGCCGCGCTAAGTTCGGCGGGCAGCACGGGCAGTCGAACCATTCCGAGCGGTGATAATGCTGCTCACTGGTGATGCCGCTGAAACGGTCAAACGGGTTGACGTTAGGGTATGAGGCTAACGGGTTCGCGTAGAAGAAATGCTCGCCTTCATACGAAACGCCCGCCAGAACATTGTTATACAGCGCCCGCTCCAGCACATCGATATAGCGGCCATCGGGGTCGATCATGAACATACGCTGCGCCCAGAACACCAGCGCGCATGAGGCGCACGTTTCCGCGTAGGCCGTCTCGTTGGGCAGGTCGTAGGCGAAGGTGAAACCCTCGTTCGCATGGGCCGGCCCAAGCCCGCCCGTGATGTACATCTGATGCTGCGTCAGGTCATCCCAGATCGAGCGCGAGATGTCGACCAGTCCGGCATCATCGGTTTCGGCGGCGATGTCAGCCACGCCCGCGTACAGATAATTGGCGCGTACCGAATGGCCGGTAGCCGTTGTCTGCTCACGGATAGGCAGATGCGCCTGACAATAGCGGTAGGTTTTCGCCCAGAATTTCGCAGGATCGTCGCCGCGTTCGCGGGTTTCGATGTCGAAATAGTGCGGCTGCTGCCCGCGCTCATCGACGAAGTATTTCGATAGGTTGAGATAACGCTGTTCGCCTGTCGCATGATACAGCTTGACCAGCGCCAGTTCGATTTCAGGATGGCCGCAGTAACCGCGTTTCTTACCCTCGTCGGGGCCGAACTTCGAGTCGATCAGGTCAACATAGCGGATCATCACGTCGAGCAGCTTGCGCTTGCCCGTCGCTTGATAGTAAGCCACCGCGCCCTCAACCATATGTCCGGCGTTGTAAAGCTCGTGCCAATCGCGCAGGTTGCGCCACTTGTTTTGGGGATCGATACCCGTGAAATAGATATTGAGATAACCGTCGGGCTGCTGCGCTCCCGCGATGAGGTCTATTACCTCATCCGTCGCCTTTTCGAGTTCAGCGTCGGGGTGGGTTCGCAGGCTGTGGCCGATGGCCTCAATCCACTTGCCCATGTCCGAATCCCAGAAGTGCGCGTACTGCTGCATCGAGGGTTTAGGCTTGCCCTCGTCCCAATGCAAGCGCCAACCGTCGATACGTCCGGTGATCTCCATTTGATGCGTGATAGCCGGAATTGTGCGGTCACGGTTGGTGATCTGGCGGGCATTCCAAAAGCCGCCATCGATCTGCACGTCGGTAGCAGAGACGGGTTTGAGGTGCTGATTTTCGCTTACCAAAAGAAATTTCTCCAAAAATAAAACGATAACTCTATAGTCTAGCTCCAAATGTATAAAAAATGACGTTTGTTGAACAGACCTTGAATACGTACAATAGAAGGACAATTCCGACTTTTTTGATTACAGCACTTATTGAGAAAAAGACTTATGCAAGAACAGCACGATAACCTTTTTGTGCGAGCTTACTGCGCGTTGATCGCTCAGAACGCCGGATTGTTCATCTCACGCGGCGCGGCGATGCACCCCACTCGCGTCATCGAGTCTCACGAATTGATCTTCGTTCAAGAGGGCGAACTGGATATGTGGGAAGATGAACAGGAATTCCACCTCGAAGCCGGAGACACGTTGCATTTGTGGCCGGGGCGTCAGCATGGCAGCACAAAGCCGATGCCGCTCGGTTTGCGCTTCTACTGGATTCACTTCGAGATCGAGACACGCAGCGAAAACAGTGCCGAAAACGGCGACGAATTCCACCCCGCGCCAGCCATCAACATGCCCCAGCTTGCGCGCCTCAACCAGCCGGAACGCTTAGGGCGGTTGTTCCGCACCTTCCTTGACGATCAAGAAACGGGGATGCTGAATTCCACGTCTGCCAATCTGCTGACCATGCTGATGCTGATTGAGGTGGCGCAGGCGTCGGAAGAACGCCCCATGCGGGCTTTCGAGCAGAATGTTTTGGCGACGTGGGCGCACACTTATATTCGCATCAACTATGCGCGCCCCATTACGACGAGTAAAGTCGCGGAAGCGCTAGGTTTCAACGCCGATTATCTAGGACGTATCTATCGCAAGGTGTATGGCTGCACGCTCACCGAAGCGATTCACCGCAGCCGCATCCATGTCGCCTGCAAATACCTGCTCGATAACGACTTGACCGCCATCACGATTGACCAGATCGCGCAGAAATGCGGCTTCAGCGACCCCGATTATTTCCGGCGTATTTTCCGCCGCTACATGAAGATCGCTCCCGGCGATTATCGGCGCGAGTTCTCACACATCCACGTCAACACACATTGATGGCGGTTCGTAGGGGCGAACCTATATGTTCACCCATCTATTTGGGCAGACACGTAGGTCTGCCCCTACAACATTTAGGAATTACCTTGCGTTGCCTCTACAATGAAGGTTGTAGCAGTAGCATTCAGTTCAAGCGGAGAATTGAGCGGTGCGGGTGTCACTGTGAGCACCATATCCTGAACATCGGGCGGTATTGGAGTATCGAGCACTTCGACGGATTGCGGCGCAAGCACCTGCGTCTGACTCGTCACCACGCTGCCCACTGGTTGTGTCAGCAGCAGGGTGACAATCACCCCGAGCGCGAAAGCGACCAGCAGCAGCCACCACGGAAAGCGACGTGGTTGGTCGTTCTTTCTTTTTTCCTCACTGGTACGCATCAATAACCTTTCTTACTAACCCGTTCCTATTCAGTAATTACGTATGAATTGATTTGCGCGTTGCATCAACCCAAAGTTATAATCTTCTCATTTTTGTGAAAATGTGCGCTAATGAAATAATCTTAATATTTATGATGCGAATCTAGTCTTATACTGTTATATAAGTAATGAAAGCAATAGATCGCAATTAATCTTAATGCTTTCAAGCGCTATCGGTCTCAATCAAGCAATACGTAAGGAACGAAAAGATATGCACACAACTGATCACTTAACACAAACACCGACAAAATCCTCGCTGCTCACCACTTTCATCATTGGCATTGCTGTAATTCTGGCAGCGGCCTGCTCTCCCACTCCGCCAACGTCGACACCGATGCCAACAGAGACACCACAGATAAGCATTACCGTCTCCGGCTCTGGCAGCGTTTCGTCACTCTTGACAGCCGTTGAGGCAGATTTCGAGACCGCAAACGCGGGATATAATCTGAATATTCTAAGCGGCACAGGCACAGCCGGCGGTGTACAAGGTATCGTTGATGGCTCGTTGACCGCTGCGGCGATGGCCCGTTCACCGCGAGAAGAAGAAACCGCGCAGGGTATACAATATGTTGGCATCGGCAGCGCAGGCATAGCTTTCGTCGTGCATCCCGATGTTGAAGTGACGAATTTGACGGCGGAGCAAGTGCGCGACATTTTCTTCGGTGAAATCACCAACTGGTCTGAGGTCGGCGGGCAAGATTTGCCGATTGCGGTCTACGTCCGCGACGAAGATGACGCGGCGACAGGCGTATTACGTGATACCCTGTTTGGTGACGATGCGTTCCCTGAAACAGTAGCAGGCGTGATGACCAGTTCCAGCGCACTGCTCACAGGCGTAGAAACCACAGAGGGCAGCATTGGCTACGGATCCTACCCGGCTGTGATCGTGGCCGAAAAGAACATTGAAACGCTGACGGTAGATGATGCCGCGCCGAATACGGCGGACTACCCTGCCATCTCATCGGTAGGCATTGGCTACATGGAGAGTCAGCAAGCCGCAGTCCAGCCTATGATTGATTGGCTGCAATCCGAAGATGGCATAGCTCTGCTACGCGACTTGGGCGTGATTATCGAGCAAAGCAGCTAGCGAACGGTTAGTAAAGGCAGTTCAGATCATCAGGGGCACAGGACAAACAATGTTTGTCGCCAATGCCCCTGATGATCTTGAATGTTAGCCAAAAGACAGAGAAAGAAATAACATGCGATTACCAAATATGTTCAACCGTTTGTCGCTCAACCTGAAGCTAAACGCTCTGGTTATCGCGGTGTTCGTAATCCTCGTCCTTGTGTTGAGCCTACTAACAAGCTCCATCGTGCGCGGCTTGATCCTCAATTACGGACAATTACAGCTTCGAGAAGAAGCCGACTTGCTGCAAGCGCATTTTGACGACCAAGAAGAAAACATTATCAACGCCGGTAGGTTTTTGGCGTTTGCACCGGGGCTTGTTGACGCGGTAGAGGCGGGCGACATCAACCAGAT
>JACMMD010000401.1 GCA_014379235.1 Anaerolineae bacterium | reverse complement strand
TCTTGTCCGTCTACCATCAGCACATAGCTCAGGCTGACGACGATACCATCTTCAATTTTCTCTACTGTCATGGGGGTGTGTTCCTTTCGCGGCCCGTTAATTCAGACCAAAAGCCGGACAATTATAGGGGCACGACATTGCTATTGGAATAGGCAACGATGCCCACATACACAATGTTAACCGGATTCTGATTGTCGCCTATTTGCCTTATCGTTCCGTAGGGGCGCGAGGCCTCGCGCCCTTACAAAAATCGCATTTACCCCTTCAAAATGGTTAGGCTGGCGAAGCTGGCTTGCAGACGTTTGATACCCACGCGCTCGAAGGCCACCGTCACTTCTTCATCATTGCCTATTCGCTTGCTCTCGATAATCACGCCGTCGCCAAACTTGGGATGCTGAACCTTCAGTCCGGTACGATATTTGAGCGGCGGCTGGTTGTCCTCGAAGCGCAGCACTTTAGCGCGTGGCTCACTGTTGTTGCTGCTAGTAGGCCGCGGTGAGCGCGTGTTGCCGCCTTCCCAATCCCACGTTGTTTCACGACGATAGGCTTGGCGTTCGCGGTGCTGCTGACCCTGTATCATGCCTTCGGTGAGTCCCGTTAAGAGAATGTCATCCACGAACGGTGAACGCGCCGACACACCGCCGGGCCCGCGTGTCAAACGTCGGAAGGCCCATGTCACATATACCCGTTCCTTTGCCCGCGTCAGTCCCACGTAAGCGAGGCGGCGTTCTTCGGCTCTGGCTTCGGGGTCATCCTGCGAACGAAAATGCGGCAGCAGGCCGTCTTCAAGTCCAGTGATGAATACCACCGAAAACTCTAACCCTTTCGCGGCGTGGAGAGTGAGCAGCGTAACCGCGTCTTTTTCACCGTCAGCCGTATCAACATCGGTCATCAGCGCGGCATCGGTCACAAAATCCGCCAGCGTTAGCTCAGGGTCTTGAGCGACCTGCGCCCGAAGCTCACGGATGTTATCGGTGCGCTCGTGGAGTTCTTCGTCGTCTTTGGCGCGCTCGTTGATGTACAGGTTGTAGCCCGTGCCCGCAATCACATCATCCAACAGGTTCATCAAATCATCCTCTTGGGCTTTCTTGCGCCAGCTTTCCAGCATCATCCCGAACGCCGCCAGCTTTTCAGCGGGCTTACCGAGCGGGTTGGGAGTGCCGCGCATCAGCAAGCCGAGCGCGTCGCCAAAACCGACGTTCTGCGACTGTGCCCACTGTTGAAAGGTCGCCAACGTTTTGTTCCCGATGCCCCGCGCAGGCGTGTTGATAATGCGGTTGAAGCTCACGGAGTCGTTCGGGTTGTGGATGACGCGCAGATAGGCCATCAGGTCGCGGATTTCCTGACGCTTGTAGAAGCTCACGCCGCCCACCAGTCGATAGGGAATACTGTCCATGCCAAATGCCTGCTCCAACGCTCTGGATTGGGCGTTGGTGCGGTACATCACGGCGATGTCGCGGTAGTTGTAGCCATGTTTGCGGCAAACGTCGTCAATGGTGGCCGTGACGTAGGTCGCTTCTTTGTTGTCGTCGTAAGCCTCATGCAGTGTAACCTTGATGCCGCCTTTGCGATCCGTGAACAGGTTCTTCGGAGTGCGATGCGGATTGCGATCAATCACGGCCCGCGCTACGTCCAACACCACCTGCGTCGAGCGGTAGTTCTGTTCGAGCAAGACCACTTTGGCCTGCGGGTAATCGTGGCGAAACAACATCACGTTGCGATAATCCGCGCCGCGAAAAGCGTAGATGCCCTGATCTTCATCACCGACGACGAATACATTATTCTGCAGCGCAGCTAGTGAGCGCACAAGCTGATACTGCGCGACGTTGGTATCCTGAAATTCATCGACCAGCACATACTCATAGTAATTCTGGTAGCGTTCGCGCACATTGGCGTTATCGCGCATGAGCAGCGCCATCTGCATCAGCAGATCGTCAAAGTCCATCGCGTTATTGCTGATTAACACCTGCTGATAGCGCGGGTACACACGCCCGACGATCTCGCTGAAATAGTCAATGCTGCGAAATTCATCCGGCGTGATGAGTTCGTTCTTCGCGCCGGAGATCATGTTCAACACACGGTACGGGCTGTAACGCTTGGCGTTCTCTTTGCCGTCGAGATGCAGTTCGGCCAG
>JACMMD010000400.1 GCA_014379235.1 Anaerolineae bacterium | reverse complement strand
ACAAAGCGCCCGTATTGGAACTGATTCCCGGTGAACTCATGCGGCGGACATCGGCACGACTGGAACGCGTCTCATGAATGAAATGAATGGGCGTGTCGTGGTGATCACAGGTGGGAGCGGCGGTATCGGCTCGGCCATCTGCCGACTGTTTGCTGAAAGCGGCGCTCAGGTCATCGTGACCTATCGCAGCGACGAGGCCGCAGCACAATCGCTTGTGAGCGGCTTTCCCGGCGATGGACATCTCGCGGCGCACGTTCAAGTAGACGACAGCGAGTCGGTGCAGCGTTTGGCGCAGATAGTCGCCGAACGTTACAGCACGGTTGATGTGCTGGTGAACTGTGCCGGACTGACGCGGCCAGTTCCGCATGACGATCTCGATGCGCTCGATGATGATCTGATCGACACCATCTTTCGCGTCAATTGGCGCGGGGCGTTCGCCTGTGTGCGGGCATTCAAAGATTTGCTCTCGAACGGTGATGGCGGTCTGGTGGTCAACATCTCGTCCGTCGCGGGCGTCACTGGCATGGGTAGCAACGTCGCTTACTGCGCCTCGAAAGCCGCGCTAGATTCGATGACCCGCTCGCTAGCGCGGGCGCTTGCTCCGCGTATTCGAGTGGTGTCAGTTTCGCCGGGATTTGTTGAAGGCGAGTATTCCAGCCGCATGAATCCCGCCATTCTCGATGAACAGCGCCGTAAAACACCGCTAGGACGTATCGCACAAGCGCATGATGTAGCCGACGCCGTGTTAGCGGTGGCGACTTCGCTGCGTTTCAGTACGGGCTGCATCATTCCAGTAGACGGTGGCCGCCCATTAGGTTGAGAGGGGACAAGAAGACGATGGCCGATTTGACAGGGGGAGATATGGCAAAGAACCAGAACTCGAACGAGAGTGCCATGAGTACAAAAGCGATCACCACGCTGGCTGACCACAGCGACTTCGACAAACTCAACTCGCCGGGGACAGAACGCCGCATGAGCATGAGAGGCTTCGATCCCGATTATGTGGATATTGTCGATTACATCATTCGCTGTACGCACAAAATCTGGGACGAGCGCGCTGTCGGTCTGATCTACACTCACTACAGCCACAACTCAAAAGTGCATACGCCCAACGGCCTGATCTATGGCCGCGAGGATGTGGTTGCCGGGACGATACAGTTCTTATCCGCCTTCCCTGACCGTCAAGGCATCGCTGAAGATGTCATCTGGACAGGCAACGATGTCGATGGCTTCCGCACGTCGCATCTGGTTTATGGGCAGGGCAAAAACACAGGCTACAGCAGTTACGGGCCGCCGACGGGCCGCAAAATTTTCTATCGCACCATCGCGGACTGCGCCATCATCGAGAACAAAATCTACGAAGAGTGGCTGGTACGCGACAGCATGTCCATCGTGCAGCAGCTAGGCTACGACCCGCATGAGGTCGCCCGCCAGATGGCCGAGCGTGACCGCGCCAGCGGCAAACGCCCCGCGTTCGAACTCATCGATACTGAGCGCTCGATTGGTCAGGGGACGCCGCCCATCTATCCGCCGAAAACGAGCGCGGGCTTTGATGTCGAAGATTTCATGCGCCGTACCTATCACGAAATCTGGAACTGGCGCTTATTCAACCGCATCAACGAAAACTACATCGAGAACTTCGAGTGCCACAGCGCAGGCGGACGTGAAGTTTATGGGCGCGATAACTACATCGCCTATTTGCTGTCGCTGCTGGCGATGTTCACCGACTTCAAGATGACCATCGACCATATTTACTGGCTCGGTAATGACGAGGACGGCTATCGAGTAGCCATGCGCTGGAGTTTGGTCGGCACACACAACGGCTATGGCCCCTATGGCGACCCGACAGGCAACAAAGTTTACGTCATGGTGCTGTCGCAGCATCACATTCGTAATGGGAAATTCGTTGAAGAGTGGATGCTGTTCGATGAACTGGCGCTGCTGAAACAGATTTATCTATAGCAAAAAATGACACGGCAAATTCGCCCACAAGGGAGGTGATGCAGGGCGCAAATGGATACTCACAGGCAAAGACTCCCGAACATTCAAATCAATCTATGGAAGGAAACGACGATGAGAAAACAACTTTTTGTGATACTAACGTTAGTGGTTATCGCTGTAATGACTATCGGGCCGGTGATCGCTCAGTCGGAAGCCGACTTGCTCGACCCTGCGTACTTCGGACTTCAAGAAGGCCAGCCGTTTGCAGGTACGCATCTGAATTACCTGATCTGCTGCGCCGCCGCGCCCCAGTTCGCCTCGTTGGCCGCCAAGACCAACGAAGAATTCACCGCCATGACAGGCATAAGCGTTACATGGGCGGACGTTCCGTATGCCGACTTCCAATCGCAGTTGGTCTTGGAAGCCTCGTCTGGCACAGGCACATATGACGTGGTGTCGTGGGTGGATGCTTGGGGCCCCGGCGTACAGGCGTTCATGCTGCCCTTGAATGAGCGCATGGAAGCGGCGGGCTTGGACTTGAGCGACTTCCCACCTGTCTATCAAGAAGTCGCCATGATCGGCACGGAAGACACCATTTACGGTATCCCCTTGCGCGGCCATGCTCAAATGTTGATGTACCGTCAGGACGTATTTGACGAACTGGGCCTCGAAGTGCCGACGACATGGCAAGAAGTAGCGGAAGTCGGTGCAATGATCGAAGAGCAGACCGAACTCGAAGCCATTTCGATGTACTACGGCGTGAGCGGCAACCAGAACCTATTCAACTGGCTGAGCCATCTGTGGGGCGCTGGCGGCGAAATCTTCGACGCGGACTTCAACGCGACCTTCAACAGCCCCGAAGGGATTGCGGCGACTCAACAGTATGTTAGCTTCATGAGTGATGGGCTGACCGCCGACGGTGCAATCGCATTCGGTGAAGGCGAAGGCGAAGAGGAACTGCTTCAAGGCCGCGCCGCCATGTTCGTCGGCTGGTGGTGGATGTTCGCGGACACGCAGAACCCCGAACGTGCCGCGCCAGAAGTTCAGAACAACATCGGTTTCGCTCCTGCGCCGGGTTGGGAAGGCGGCAGCGCTGCCTCTTACGGCTACCTATGGCCGGTGGGCATTCTGTCGTCATCCACGCAGCAAGATGCCGCGTTTGAATATCTCAAGTGGCTAACCCACCCGACGACAGAAGCCCGTGTCGCGTTGGACGAAACCCCCGCTTTCTTGAACAACGTGGTCGTGCGTAACTCGACGCTGCAAGATGAAGCCGTGAATGAGCGTTGGGGCGGCCTGCAATCCACCGCCGCCGAAATTCTGGCCGATGCGCGCACGATGCCGCTTATTCCTGAGTGGCCCGAAGTCGAGGCCATCCTAACAGTGGCCGTCAATGATATCGCCTCCGGCGCGGATACAACCGAACGGCTTAATCAAGCCGCCGCCGATGTCGATGCAGTCATGGAACGCGCAGGCTACTAGGTAAGTTACTGCTATGTAGGGGCGCAGCGTGCTGCGCCCCTACAAATTTCCGCATCATTAGCCAATCCTGTTTCCGCTAGTTTGTAGGGGGTTGACATGCGTAGTGGTCGCCTAAAGTGGTTCTTACTGGCTCCCGCGTTGATCGTCGTGTTTCTGACGACAACCTATCCACTCCTCAGCGCATTCTATTTTAGTTTGCACCGATGGCAGCTATCAAAGCCTGATCAACTCCACTGGGGAGAACTGACGCTCGATAACTACATGCGCGCCTTTAGCGACACCGGTTTCCATAACACAGTTATCGTGACGATAGAGTTCACCATTTTGTCGGTGGCGCTGTCGGTGCTGATTGGTCTTGGTATCGCGCTGATTTTACAAAAAGAGAGCCGCCTTCATACCATCGTTAAAATTCTGTTGATTTTCCCGTTTGCCGTCAGTCCGGCGTTGAAGGGCTACTCGTGGCGCTTCATGCTCAACCCTGAATACGGCATCTACGACCAGTTGATCGACCATCTTATCCCGCCATTATCGGGAACGATCTGGCTCGGTGAGCCGTTCTGGGCGATGCTGGTACTGGCGCTGTCGGAAGTCTGGGGCTGGGCCCCGCTTATCGCGCTGACGTTCATTGGCGCGTTAGGTTCGATCTCACCTGAGGTTATTGAAGCCGCACGTATGGACGGAGCGACGAGTTGGCAGGTGTTCCGCAAGATCACCTTACCATTGCTTAAACCCGTCATTCTGGTCATCACCATGCTGAAAGCCATCTTCTCATTGAAGATGTTCGATCAAGTGGTGACGATGACCAGAGGCGGCCCCGGTGACTCGACACAGACGATCAACTACTACATTCAGCAGACGGGCTTCGGGCGCAGTTTGGACATCGGCTATGCGTCCGCGATGTCGTGGATTCTGGTGGTCGTGCTGGCGATTCTCGCTGTCCTTTACATTCGCTTTGTGCTGCGTCCGGGAGAAGCATAATGGCCGCAAACTCTAGTGCATCTTTAGCCAACTCTGCCACTGAAATCGGGCAGTCCGAGTCATCGATTGCGATTCGCCGTGTAATAGCGTGGGTGATCGATAAGATCGGCGTCCTGTTGATTCTCGGCTTTATGATCCTGCCGATTTTTTGGGTGACGCTGACGGCCTTCAAGCCGCTCAACACAGTCTACTCGACGGAACTGCTCATCATCCCCACGCTGAATAACTTCCGCGTCATCTTCGGGCCGGCACAGCCGATTCAGCTT
>JACMMD010000399.1 GCA_014379235.1 Anaerolineae bacterium | reverse complement strand
TGGCGCACGTTCTGGGAGATCATCCTACCGCAGATTCGACCCGGTTTGCTGGCGCTCGGCATTTTCGCCTTCATCTCCGGCTGGAATGCGTATCTCATCCCGCAGACGTACAGCGTCGGCACAAGCACGGTTACGCTGTCGGTGTTCTTGAAGCAGTTCATCAGCGACACCGCGCCAACCAACTGGAATCAAGTGGCCGCTGTCGGGTTGTTCCAACTCGTACCGATCATGGTTTTCTTTGTGTTCGCGCAGGAATACCTGCTGAACATCTACGCGGGCGGTTTGAAGGGCAGTTCTTAAAATAGTGCTAAGTTCTGAGTGCTGAGTCAAAAAGTACAGAGTACAGGGTACGGAGTACGAAAAAGGCTAACAGCTAATCGCTAAGGGCTAAAGGGTGATGAAAGTTTCCATTGAGCAGTTATCTAAAAAGTTTGGCAGCGTGGTCGGTGTCGATGACTTAAACCTCGACATTCAGGACGGCGAATTTGTGGCGTTTCTGGGCCCATCGGGCTGTGGCAAAACGACCACGCTGCTGATGCTGGCGGGCATTTACAAGCCTACCGATGGCGTGATTCGCTTCGGTGATCGCGTGGTCAACAAGGTCGCGCCGAAAGACCGCAACATCGGTATGGTGTTCCAGAGCTACGCGCTCTATCCACACATGACCGTATTCGGCAACATCTCGTATCCGCTCAAGCTCAAGAAGGTCTCGAAAGATGAGCAGCAGCGGCGAGTACAACAGGTGTCCGACACGATGGGCATCGGCACCCTGCTAGATCGTCGTCCCGGCCAGCTTTCCGGCGGGCAGCAGCAGCGCGTGGCGTTGGGGCGGGCGCTGGTCAAAGAGCCGGATGTACTGCTGTTTGACGAGCCGTTGTCGAACCTCGATGCGCGGCTGCGTTTGACTATGCGCGGTGAGATCAAGGCGCTGCAAAAGCGGCTCGGCATCACTTCGATCTATGTGACCCACGATCAGGTTGAAGCGCTGACGATGGCTGACCGTATCGCAGTCATGAGCGGCGGCAAGCTGCAAGCCTTCGACTCGCCGGAAGACCTGTATGATCGCCCGAAAACCATATTCATCGCTGGCTTTGTCGGCAACCCGCCGATGAATTTCGTCAATGTGGATATGCGCCGCGATAATGGTTCGGTGGTGGCCGAAACGCAAGGCATACGAGTAGCCGTTTCAACAGATCGCGGCGAAAAAGCCGCTGCCCGTCAGAAGGTTGTCATGGGCATTCGTCCCGAAGACATCAACGTGGTGGGGGAGAGCGGCAGCGACGTCATCGAAGGTAGCGTATTCGTGGTCGAGCCGCTGGGCCGCGATGATATGCTCGATGTGCGAGTGGGTGATAACAGCCTGTTCGTGCTGGCAGACCCGGCGGCACGTATCCGCGCTGGTGACCCCGTTCGACTGCGTGTGAATAACAATAAACTCCAGTTCTTTGATGCGGAGACTGAAAAGTCGCTGCTCTGGAACTAAACGAAACAATATAGGCGAGATTTTGTGTAGGGGCACGATATATCGTGCCCCTACGTGCGTAAAGTGAGAGGCGATGATGAGCATTACCGAAACCGGATTGGCCGCGCTTGACCAGTCCAACCCCAACGCGGACGATCTCGCGCTGGCAAAGGGCCACGCGCCGCGTATCCGCTTCGATGCCCGTGAGCCATTTTTCCCGTCAGTCGTGGGCTATACCGTGTTTCGACAGGGCGGGCCGTCGCCATCGTTCCCACGAGAAATCGCGCTGGCTCCGGGCGTGGTGACAGTCATCGAGTACGCGGTGTGGTGGGATTGGGACATTCAACACCTGTACGAGTTAGAGCATATCTGGGTGTGGCTCGATGCCGATGAAAAGCTGATCGGCGGCGAGGCAAGCTGGCACGGCGGCTATCATGCGATGGACGACGAGGGCACGATGCCAAGCGAAAACGGGCGCTTGGTCGTCCACTCCGAGCCGGGGAAACATGCCTTCGCGCCATCGCCGAAGTGGCTGCTGGAACGCGAACCGATCACGCGCCGGAGCTGTGGCGCAAGCGCCGGACGCATGGCGGTGCATGTGACACCGTTATTTGAGGGCATCATCCACAGCCGCACGCCGCTAGCTAACCGTGCCGTTCACAGCTATCTTGAATGTCTGGCTTTCGAGCCGTCGTTCGATTTCTCGAACGTGTTTGAACTCGAAAAAGTGTCCTTCGTGCCATGGCCGCAGTTGAACGATTGGATTCCGGGGCAGGTGGCGCGCTGGGCCGATCATCTTGTGGCAACGCTGCCAGCCAACAAGCAGCATCTTTACAACATCGCTCATCGCGGCGCGTCGGCTTACGCGGCGGAGAACTCGCTGCAAGCCTTCCACAAAGCAGCGGAGATGGGTTCTGACCTCGTAGAAATCGACGTGCGCTTCACGGCGGACAATGTGCCTGTGGTGAGCCACGATGATACGCTGCGGCGCGTCTACGGTGTCGATGGCGTGATCTCCGACGTGACGCTGGAACAGCTTCACAGGCTAACTACGCCGGGAATGGACATGATACCAACGTTCGATGACGTAGCCGAAGTGTGCGCCAACCTGAGCATGGGCATCTATCTGGACATCAAAGAAGTCAACGCCGAGACGATGATAAAGGTCTTCGAGACGCTCAAACGCTTGAACCTGATGAATTACTGCGTGGCTGGTTCAACGCGCCCCGATTGGCTGGCCGACATCAAAGCTGCCGAGCCGCGCATGTTCACGTCGATACTCTACAACTCGATCTACGTCGATCCGATATTGCTGGCGCGCTCGATCAGCTGCGATTATGTGCATCCGTGCTGGGAACGCCGTGCGCCCGAGCCGCACCGTTTACTGTCGCCCGAAATGGTGAAGCGCATTCACGATGCTGGACTGGGAATCGTGTGCTGGCATGAAGAACGCCCGTCAGAGATCGCGGCTCTGCGGGCGCTCGGTGTCGATATGATCTGCTCGGATACGCCTGACCGCCTCGCGGTGCATCAGGTCATTTGCGAGTAAGGTGTTTACCCCTCCCTAAATCCCTCCCCGCAAGCAGGGAGAGACTTTGTAACAAAACCGGGGATTAAAATCCCCGGCTAGAAAACTTGCGTGTTAGGGGCAAGGCGCGCCTTGCGCCTACTCATTTTACGGCGCGAACATGCCAATGCTGCCGCTGGTCTGCGACGAATGCGGTTCTGCGGTATTGCCCATCGCGTACAGAACGCCGACATACTCAGTCGGGTACACTTGGAAGTTGATCGCCGCGCCATTCGACGGGTCGGTATCGACACCGATCACGTCGGGGTC
>JACMMD010000398.1 GCA_014379235.1 Anaerolineae bacterium | reverse complement strand
TTAGCTCTTAGCCAATACAAAACCTACAATTAATTGCTGGAAAGTAACTCACCTATACGACAATCTTTGATTCAGTTCTCTTCTATCGGTTGGTAGAACGGGATGCCATTTCTTGCACCTGCGCGGTAAATGCCAAAGTCTGTATCAAACTGAATTTCGCAATCGGCTGGCACGGTATTTTCGAGTAGCTTCTCAAACGCTTTAACAGATAGGGTTAAACTATTAAATTCCTTCTCAAGTATCATGAATCCGTTTGTGTTGTCATATTTTCTAAAATCTCCGGCAAATGCGGGGCCGCTGCCTGGACAGTAAGCTATAAACTTCATGCCCATTTCTCTGTCAAGAAAACAGTAAGTAAATCCTTCGTAAGTTACTTGATTTGGCGGGCCATAATGTGCCCATATTTTTGAGAGGAACTCACCGACCCAACTAGGATTTAAATCCCTCCAATCAGCGGGCAAATTCCACTTCCAAAGCGTTCCGCTCATTAGAGGACATTTGTCCTCTTCGATTTTTTCAAAACGAGTGGGATCAATCGAATTATCCATATGGGGTTATGGCGTCCCAAAGAAATAGAAACATCTGCTAATTTTCTTGAGGCTAAGAGCTAACGGCTAAAAGCTAATGGCTTATCGCTATTCCTGAATTCGCGGCAGGCTCTTGGGACGCGGCACGGATTTCAGAATATCGTCAATTAGCGCGGCGGTGCGCTTGCTGTACAGCCACACCATACCCGGCTTCACGTCCGCGCCGCAGATGACCGCCAGCGACACCGAATACGGCTTGCCGAACTCGATGATATACACGCCGCTGAGTTTGCCCTCTAAATACGTCGAGTGGAACTTCGACTCTTCCAGCATTTGCGCCAGTGAGCTTTGCGCCTTGTGGTCGATGCTGAGTGCGCTTGTCAGCAGTTGCAGGTCGTAGTCTTCCAGCGTACCCGCCGCGCCAACCATGTTGCCATCACTGTCAACGATGCCCACGAAGCTGGCCTTCACATGCCGCAGCAAGCGGTTGAGTTCGGTGTTGATGCGGTTGAACTGGGTGCGTTTCAGCACCAGCGCCGCCGGACGGGTCATCGGGTCAAGGCGGTGCGCCCGATCTCGATTGACGATCTGCGGCTTGGGGATTTCTTCTTGCTGAGAACGGTTGGCTTCCATACGTCGGATTTCGAGCTGGCGCTCGATCTGCATCAAGACGAAGGCCATGTTGAGCGGCTTATACAGATAATCCACCGCGCCCAGCCGGAACACCGCCACCGCGCTTTTGGCCGATAGGTCGTCGTCGATGACGATCACCCGCGCACCGGGACGCAAACCACCAACCACCGCCAGCAGGTCAACGCCGCTCAAGTCCGGCAGTTCGGCCTCGGTCACAATCAAGTCGAAATCAGTGAGCAAAATCTCGCTCAACGCTTCCTCGAAGCTGACCGATTGGCTGACATCATGCCCGCCCACCGACGAGAGAATGTCGGCTAACGAGGTTCGCAGCGCTTCATCCTTGCCCACCAGCAGGATGCGCTCCTGCCGTCTTGATCGATGTCCGTCGTCGTTCGTCATGCTTTACAGTCCATCATCGGCGTCGTCACTGTTACCGTTTTCGACCCATTCACCCTCTAGCGGCATGGCGTCACCGTCCGGGAGAAATGCCGCCAGCAGCGGCGGCAGCGCCAGCACTTGAACCAGTTCGTCGCTATCGCCAGCATGGTGCGTGATAATGCCCTGAACGAAGCGTCCACTTCCCGGCGCGACCTGCTGTCCGGTGAAGTCGATATATTCGACTTGCATCACTTCATCGACCACCAGCCCCGCCAACTGCCGCCCGATGCGCCTGCCTGAACTGTGGTTGACCACGATAAATAATTCAGGCGTTGTATCCTTGACTGTCGGCATCGTGGCATCAACCACATTGGCCGCTGGTTGCTTTTCCCGCAGCGAACGCATCACCCGCCGCAGGTCAATCACCGGCACAATCGCCCCGTGACGGTTAGCTACGCCTAACACTTCCGTCGGCGCGTCAACAATCGTCACCAACTTAACCATCGCCGCGACCTCAACCACATCTTCAATCAGCAGCGCGTAACATTGCTGCGCGAGTCGGAACGTCAGCACCGGTGTCGTGTCCGAATAGCGACGAGCGAGCGGCAGGGCGCGGGCCGGCGCTTGCATTAGAGGTCGTCCTCGTCGCCGGTATCCATGCCGCCAATGCGGTCTTCACTCAGCCACATGACCATAATCACCATCGGTGCGACAGCATCGCCTTCGAGCATGATCTCGTCTACGAGATCACCTAACTTAGAACGCAGCGCCAAAAGCACGTTATTGGCTGAAACGCCGGCCAGCCACGGCGTCTCCGCAGAAATTTGTAATCCGGTCTTATTGCCGTTAATTACCCCGTTGAAGTGAATCGTGTGCATCGCGCCCGTTTTGAGCGTGAGTTCCGCTAACGAGGCCGCCGCGCTGGCAAGCTGCGCCCGATGGGCAGGCGAAAAGCCGAGCAAGCCTGCCCCTCGCCGCGCCGTATCGCGCACGATCATAATGTCCATGCTGTCCTCAACGCGAACCGTCAGCACGGGCGGCTTCATCGCGTATGGCCCTTTAGCTCCCGACATAATCTGAGCCTAAATTCCCTTCGACAGCCTATTCCTCTAAAATGCCCAGTTCTTGCAGTGTGGTAATCAAATGTTCCGAAGCGAAAATATCCTTCGGAATATAGTCGTCCGCCCCCGAACGCAGGCCCGACATGGTGGCCTTGGGATCGGCTTTGTCGGTCAACATGATGACGGGAACGTTCTCCGTCGCCGGGTTACGCTTGAGTCGGCGGCACACCTGAAAGCCGTCCATACTCGGCAGCTTGACATCCAGCACCACCAGTGACGGTGGGTTTTCCGTCGCATCCCGAATACCTTCCGGGCCGTCATACGCGATTCGTACCCGCAGTCCGACGCTTTCCAGAATCTCTTTGATCTGCGCCGCCTGCGTTTTACTGTCCTCGATCAGAAGCACATCTAAAGCCATGATTGCGTATCCCTCGAATAAACGGGACTGGTTCATTAAGCAGTGAAAAGTTGAAAGTATGAAGTCCAAAGTGATGACTGATGAAGTATGAGTTGTAACTCACGACTTAGCTTCTAGCGATGAGCCGTTAGCACTTTAACCTTTTCACTTTTTACTTAGAACTCGGTACTGAGAACTCAGCACTTGTTACTCCAGTTTACATCAAATTACGGATCGCCGTCGAAAACTGCGCCAGCGCCAATACGCGCTCGGCTGCGCCCCGCTCAATTGCAGCGGCGGGCATCCCAAATACGGTGCTGCTGGCCTCATCTTGGGCGAAGGTGCGCGCTCCAGCTTGGCGCATCGCTAACAATCCCGCCGCGCCATCGTCACCCATGCCCGTGAGCACCACGCCCAACGCCGCCGAACCACACGCCAGCGCCACCGATTCAAACAGCACATCAACCGATGGCATGTGGCGATAAGTCCCCTGCTCCGCGATCAGCCGCGCAACAAAGCCGCTGCGCTGCCTCACAACGGTCAGATGAGCGCTGCCGGGAGCGATGTAGACCATGCCACGCTGCAAGACCATGCTATCTGCCGCGACCTGTACCTTAAGCGGTGTCAGGTTATCCAGCCAGCGCGTCATCCCCGCGATGAACTCATCCGGCATATGCTGAACCGCCACGATGGGCACAGGCAAATCGTCGGGCAGCCCGTTCAGAATCGTGCCGAACGCGCTCGGCCCACCCGCGCTGGCCCCCACCGCGATCAGTTCCGGCTTGGGTCGCAGCTTACCCGTGGTTTGGCGCGGCTTCGGCTCCGCATGAGCCGGGTCACGCTCCCAATGGCGCACAACGCGCACACTCGACATGGCCTGTAACGTGCTGATAAGCCTTCGCTGCTTATCGGGAAAGGTCGGGTCAGTGCGAGCCGGTGGTTTCTCGACCACTGCCAGCGCTCCCGCCTCGATAGCCTGAAACGCCAGATCAATCTCGCGCTCGACCAAACTGCTGACCACCACCACAGGCGTCGGAAAGCGCATCATAATCCGCCGCGTGGCCTCTAGTCCATCGACGTTGGGCATCTGAATATCCATGCTCACCACGTCGGGCGTGAGCGCCTGCACCTGTACCAGCGCTTCAACGCCGTCTCGCGCCGCTCCAACCACACGCATTCCCGGCACTTCGTCAATGAGCGTCGTCAGGAATTGGCGCTGCGTCGCGCTGTCCTCAACCACCAACACGCGAATTTCAGACACACGGGATTTTTCCCGCGTGGTCTCTCGCGTTGTATTGGAGTGTTCTATCATTCAGGGCGGCTTTCGGCGTATCGTTACAAAGTTGGCGCGGTTGATGTAATATCCTGTAGATAACTTTAACTCAGTTAGTGTAAAACGTTGGTTTGTGTCTCCTAACGTTGCACAATAATTCGGAGCAGTGGTCAGTTTTAAGTTGTCAGTTTTCAGTAAAATATCCAGCTACACTCGTGTGCTGTTTTACTGAAAACTGATTACTGACGACTGAGAACTAAAGGACACTCACTTCATGAACTTGACGCTTGCCTCGCATGAACGCACATGGCTCTTAGCGCTGCTGATCTTGTGGGCGGGGCTGCTATTTGGCGGCTTTCTACTGGGCAGCGCATCGCTGGATAACAGCCATCGAATGCCAACGTGGACGCGCATGGGGTCATCACTGACACTGTCCGTCGCCGCGTGGAGTTGGTGGTTGTTCACGCGCCAGAACGAAGATGGCGGGTTCGCGCTGTTCATCGCCATCGGCATGACGCTCGGCTTCATCGGTGATCTATTCATGGCTGAACTGCTCATCAAGGGTGAGAATCACATCTTAGCGGGTATCGCGGCGTTTGGCTTGGGACACGTCGCTTACATCATCGGCTTGGTGCGCTATAGCAATCATGCTGAGTTGACAGGCAGCGCTTCACGTTGGGGCGCGCTGCTCGTGTGGTTGATCGTCGGCGCGGTTTTGTGGTTTGTGGTGGTGTATCGCGGCAGTAACGAACCTTCGACGCTGCACTATGCCGCGCTGCCCTATGCGCTGCTGTTGGCGGGCACAACCGGAATAGCAACGGGCTTGGCGCTGCAAGAAAAGGCGTTCATTCCGATGGCGATTGGTGCGGCGTTGTTCCTGTTCAGCGATTTATTGCTGGCAGCGCAGTTATTCAACGGCGCGAACTTCCCGTTTATCAATGATGTGGTGTGGCTGCTGTACGGGCCGGGTCAAATGCTGATCGTATTCGGGGCACGCTGGAGTTTGCTGCCCTAACTTTGAGGAGTGCCGCGAAGCGCTTGCATCTCATCAAGCTGACATTTTTTCTTCCGCATCTCGCTCCCATCAATCCATCAAATGCACTAGAAATTGCGATACTTCTACGATCTGTATACCTTGATACTGTTCCAAAATGAGCAAATCGTCATCGCCTGTAACGATGTAATCAGCCTTGCCCGCTACAGCGCAAGCAAGTATGTCATCATCATCAGGATCACGACTTACTGGTTGAATAGCTGCTGGTTCGACCAACTTCACAAGAGCACGATAGTTGGTCATAAACGCCTCTACAGTTTTACCCATTGCATTCAGCCGCCGCTCGAACTTGGAACGTGACAAAACATCTAACAGCTCTGCGATAAGCACATCAGTAGCGATGAGTTGAATTTGTTCATCTCGCGCTGCTTCGAGAATCTTTGACGGTGGGCCCGCCCACATCAGACCGGAGACGACGACGTTGGTATCCAAAATGACAACCAGCATTTGAGCTTATCAATCCTAGTCGCGCCGTTTCGCCGCTTTTTCTTCTTTATGGGCGCGAATTTCCGCGTCAATTTCTGCTTGGGTAAACGGCGGTTGCAGCTTATGGAGTTTGTCGATGTCGTCAAAAAGCTCACGCACCTGATTTTTGCGTTCCAACTCTGCAGTCAACAATTCCGCAACACGTTCGTCAGTGAGGATACCAGCCGCCTGCGCCTGATTGACTAGTTCTTCGGGTAGTTTCAACGTTATATCTACTGCTACCATCGCCACACCTCGTTAAATCCTACATGTCCACTTCTATTCTACAGCACCGATTGTATCGTCCTTAATAACTCGTCCTGATCGAACGTAGACTTCACCAGATAAGCATCCGCTCCGGCGCGCAGACCGGCCTCGCGCTGTTCCGGCTTGTTGAGCGACGTCAGCAAAATCACAGGCAGATGTGATGTGCGCGGCTCGTCCTTGATGCGCCGCGCCAGTTCTAAGCCCGTCATATGCGGCATCTCGACATCGCTAATCACCACGTCGAAATCGCGTTCGCCGCCTTCCGCCAGCACCGACCACGCCTCTACGCCATCAATGGCCACGCGCACATCGAAGCCTGCCGTTTCGAGGATGTTCTTCTCCAGCGTCCGCGTCGTGATCGAGTCATCCACCACCAACACGCGCAGTTTACGTTCAGCTAGTTTGGGCTTGGGCGCTTCGATTGCGCGGCGGCGTGGCAAGCGCGTTCCGGTAGCGCTGCGGACAAGCTGGTTCGCATCGAGCATCAAAATCACATCGCCAGAGCCGAGCAGCGCCGCACCTGCTACATACTGCGCGCCAGCGATCTCCACGCCGAGCGGCTTCAAAACCAGTTCTTGTTCGCTGTAAAGCTCGTCCACTGTGAACGCTACCGCTCGATCAGACGCGGCCAGCACCCGCGTCGTCACCGCGTCAGCATCAGCGGGGGTCGCGCTGGTGCTGGCCGCT
>JACMMD010000006.1 GCA_014379235.1 Anaerolineae bacterium | reverse complement strand
TTAATCGCTTTACTCACGCGCAAACCGGGAATCAGCCGCGAGGAATTCGCGCAGTATTGGGTTCACGAACACACTAAAATCACCTCACAATTCCCCGGCTGTCTGGGCTACCGCATCAACATCGCCACCGAACGCCAACCCGTCGAAACCGTAGGTGAGCCGATTTACGATGGCACGGCGGAACTGTGGTGGGAGAGCATCGACGCGATGGAAGCGGCCCTTGCTGGTGAAGTGGGACTCGCAGGGGGTGCGGATGCCGACAAATTCTCGGAGATTCGCATCCACCTCTACACCGAAGAACACATTGTCATACCGGACAGATTTACCCGCTAACGGTTATCACATATCGGAGACAGCATGTTGTTTAGCCAAGTTCAAGCCGCCGCGCAGCGTTTACGCGGTCATGCCTACAATACGCCCGTGATGACTTCGCATACGCTGGATAATCTCGCTGGCGCGCAGGTGTTTCTCAAGTGCGAGAACTTTCAGCGCATGGGCGCGTTCAAATATCGCGGCGCATACAACGCCATCTCGCAGCTATCCGACGAGCAGAAATCACGCGGCGTGATCGCGTTTTCGTCGGGCAATCACGCGCAGGCGGTGGCGCTGGTGTGTAAAGAGTTCAGCATTCCGGCGGTGATCGTCATGCCGGATAACGCGCCCACTACCAAACGCGCCGCGACGGAAGGCTATGGCGCAAAGGTCATCGGCTATGACCCGCTCACGCAGAAGCGCGAAGAGATCGCCGCGTCATGGGTGACTGAACACGGCTACACGCTGATTCCGCCGTTCGACCATATCGACGTGGTGTTAGGACAGGGCACAACAGCGCTGGAACTGTGCGAAGCAGTGCCGGGACTGGATATGCTGCTCACGCCGATTGGTGGCGGCGGCTTGCTCTCTGGCAGCGCGATTGCGGCCAAAGGTGTAACCCCGACGTGCCGCGTCATCGGCATCGAACCCGAAGTTGCCGACGATGCTACCCAATCGTTTCGCACTAAATCGCTGGTGACAATCCACAATCCCCCGACGATTGCCGACGGAACGCGCACACCGTCGATGGGTAAAATCACCTTCCCGCTGGTGCTGGAATACGTGGACGACATGCAAACCGTGAGCGAAGCGTCCATCAAAGAGGCCGTGCGTTTCCTGTTCTATCGCTTGAAATTGGTGGTCGAACCATCGGGCGCGCTCGGCGTGGCGGCATTGTTAAGCGGCGCGGTCAAATCGACTGGCAGGGTAGGCGTGATCTTGAGCGGTGGCAACATCGACGCGGATACGATGACGCTGATTCTGTCTGAACAGTAGAGAACTTCATGCCTGAGTCGGACGTTATCAACCCTGATTTGCTGCCTCTCACTATCGAATCGCTGATGGAGCAGTTCGCGGCGTGTGGTTTGACCGCGGGTCAAACAGTGATCGTGCATACGAGCATGAGCGCACTCGGTTGGGTTGCAGGCGGCGCGGCAGCGATCATCCCCGCCCTGCTGAACATACTCACGCCTTCTGGCACGTTGATGATGCCGACCTTCACGCCGGATAATAACGAGCCAGCCCTCTGGGATGACCCGCCCATGCCTGAACATTGGTGGCCGATCATCCGTCAGCACACGCCCGCCTATGACTTGCTCACGACGCCGACATGGGGCGTGGGCAAGGTGGCTGAACTCTTCCGCAGTTGGCCCGGTGTCATTCGCAGCGCGAATCCGGGCGCATCGTTTGCCGCGCTCGGCCCTAATGCGGAATACCTGACCGAAAATGATACCTCGATTGAGGTGTTGTTTGGCGATGATTCACCCATCGGCAAGCTGTACGAATTGGACGCTTACGTATTTTTGCTCGGTGTGGATCATGGCAAGAACACGTCGCTGCATCTAGCCGAATATCGCGCCAACATTCCCCGCAGCACCGTTCGGGAAGGCACCGCGATGCTGGTAGACGGTGTGCGCCAGTGGGTCGAGTACGATCTGCAAGACCTTTTCGATGACGACTTCCCGGCGCTTGGCGCTGCCTACGAAGCGGAATACCATATCCCTCGTAGGCGCGTTGGTAAGGGAGAAGCCCACTTCACGAAGCAAAGGCCGCTCGTAGATTTCGGTGTGAAGTGGCTGGAAAAGAATCGACCAAAAGAATAATTACGATTAAAGGCTGCAATATGACGACACCAAAAATTTGTATGGTCGGCAGTTCGATGGTGGATTTGATCTCGCGCATTCCGCGTTTCCCCGGCCCCGGCCCCGGCGAAACCGTTCACGGCACAGCGTTTCATCTGGGCTACGGCGGCAAAGGCTCTAATCAGGCGGTGATGGCCGCGAGGCTCGGCGCGCAAGTATCCGTCGTTGTCAAGTTAGGGCGCGACGTGTTTGGCGAGGGCACTGCCAAAAACTACCGCGAACAGGGCATCGACGATACCTATGTGATGTTCGATGACGAGCGTTTTTCCGGCGTTGCACCCATCACTGTCGATGAAGAAACCGGCCAAAACGCCATCATCGTCATCATGGGCGCGAACTTCGGGCTGACTCCGGCAGAAGTTCGTAATGCGCGTCCGGCTATCTGGGCCGCCGATGTGGTGATGTGCCAGCTTGAAATCCCCATCGAGTCTTCGCTTGAAGCCTTCCGCGTAGCGAAGGAGCGTCACGACCCGATCACCACCATCATGAACCCCGCGCCCGCCGCAGCGCTTCCGCGTGAACTGCTGCAAATCACTGACATCCTCGTGCCCAACGAAGTCGAAACCGCGATGCTGTCCGGTATGTCCGTGAGTACCGTAGACGAGTGCATCGCAGCGGCGAAAGCGTTACAGCGGCAGGGGCCGCGCTCGGTGATTTTGACGTTGGGTGAACGTGGAGCATTGGTCTTAGAAGGGGATGAACCGCCCCATCACGTCACTGCGCCGAGAGTTCAAGCGGTGGATACAACGGGCGCGGGCGATGCGTTCGTGGGCAGTCTGGCGTATTTCCTGGCGGCGGGCAAGCCAATGGTCGAAGCGGCTCAACGCGCCGTAGCGATTGCTTCGCGCTCGGTGTTGAAGATCGGCACACAAACCTCGTTCCCGTATCGGGATGAAGTGGCGGAGTTATTGACCTAAGGACATGCACATGGAATTTGAAACGCTTTATCAAGATCTTGCGTATGGCGCGGAAATAATCCAAGCACTCGTCATGGGTGTCACTCAGGCAGAGGCGCAGGTCAGGCCAACGCCTGAGTCGTGGTCGATCCTTGAGGTTATCGGTCATCTCGTCGATGAGGAACGCGAGGACTTTCGACAGCGCGTCGATTTCATACTGAACCGTCCCGGCGAGGAATGGCCGCCGATTCATCCGGGGGCTTGGGTCACAGAACGGAAGTACAACGAGCGCGATCTTGAGCAATCACTCAACGACTTTCTAGCGGAGCGCAGTAAATCATTGGCCTTTCTAAGGGGTCTGGATTCGGCGGATTGGAATGCCAGCCATATGACGGAATTTGGCGAAAGGAAGGCTGGCCAACTGCTGGGTTCATGGGTCGCGCATGACAATTTGCACATGCGCCAGCTTGTCGAACTAAGACGGGCCAAAGTGGAAAAAATCAGCGGCCCTTACGATATTCTCTATGCGGGTGATTGGTGAGTTACCGTTTACTGCTCGGTTGACCGCATTTTCGCAGCGTAGCGCCGTACAGAACGCTCACGATCCAAACACGCTGCGCTGCACCACTGGCGCGTTCCACTTTTGGTCGTGTCATAGAATAGCAAAATACAGCGCTGATTGTGACATTTACGCAAGCGGCTGAGGTCAGCACTCGCTAACAAATGCAGCGCCGATAATGCGAGTGGTAAGAGCAGTCCCATCTGGTTGTCAGACTCTCCATAGCCATAGCTCATCTGTGGGATGCTATTCGCCTGCCACACCAGCGCCGGATGCCCCATTCGCAAAACGCTGTTTAAAAATTCGATTTCGTCGTTTTCCGGTCTCTGACCTTCGATGACACGATTGAATAAGAGGCGCAGTTTAGTCCTCAGCGTTTTGACTGATTCTAAAAGCGCAG
>JACMMD010000397.1 GCA_014379235.1 Anaerolineae bacterium | reverse complement strand
CTGGCACACGGCGCGCTCGGCGCATTTGACGAAGTTATTTTCCTCAGCGTCGGCTTTCTGTTTATCGTGGTGATGGGCATCAGTTGGGTACACAGCCGCAACAATCCGCCCGTCGATGATGCCGATAGTGCCGAACCCACCGCTGACACGGACGCTGCCTCTCCTGCTACAGACTCCGCCGCTCCCGATCATTTTCGGCTGGACTGAACGTTGTGTTGAAACTCCTGCGATGGGCGCTAATGAGCGCAATTTGCTGTTTGCTATTCGCTGCGCCAGTCTCGGCGCATGGCTACCTTGTGCGCGCCATTCCGCCGGATCGTGCCGTGCTGGAACGTCCGCCGGCCCGGCTGCAATATTGGTTTAGCGAAGGTTTAGAGCCGCGTTTTAGCACAATTACCCTGCGCGATGCCAGCGGCCAAGTGTTAGCCACAGGCAGCGTATCCGAAAATGATGGCGCGCTGCTAACCATGCGCGTACCGCCGAATTTACCCGACGGCGCATACATCGCTGACTTACGCATGGCGTTTGCGGGCGATGGTCACGTCGTCGCGGAGAGCCGCGTCTTTTTCGTGGGTGCAGCGGGTGAACTGGCCGGCACAGCGGCCAGCAATCAAGCGGTGGCGTTCGAAGTCGTCTGGCGAGTGGTGGTTTATGCCTCAATGCTGCTGCTGTTGGGCACGTTCGCCGTCTACAACTTGGCGCTCGTTCCAGCTTGGGGTAGCAAAGAGCATCGCGCTGGTCTGCTGCCGCCGCGAGTGATGGGCCGCCTGAATTGGCTGGTGACAATCGTGCTGGCAGCAGCATTGATCGGGAACGTGCTGGCGCTGTTGCAGCAGTCAATGGCCTTTTTCGGAGTCGGCGCGGGCGAAGTGATCGCTCAGGGCTTGTGGCAAATCGTCCGCATCGGTTCGCGCTTTGGCGACGTGTGGAATGCACGCATCGTACTGCTGGTGTTAATCGCGGGACTGCACATCGCAGGGCTTTACTTTCGCAAGAGTCAGCCGGAAGCGCTGCGGGCATTTTGGGCCGCGAATTTGTGGGGCGCGGCGCTGCTAGTGGGCACGTTCAGCATCGCCAGCCATGCTTCCGGTTCGCTGCTGTCGCCTTGGGCAGCCATCATTGTCGATTATTTGCATACGCTAGCGGTGGGTATCTGGGCTGGCGGCTTGGCGGCGATGGTGCTGATCTTGCCGACGGCCTTAGCGCCCTACTCCGGCGAGTCGCGGCGTTTGGCGCTGCTGGCGGTCATGAAACGCTTCTCGCGTATAGCGATGGTCGGCGTAGTCGTAGTGGTGGCGACGGGTATCTTCAGCGCGTCGAACTGGCTCTACACCCCCGGCGATGTGGTGACGACTACCTACGGCGGGGCGTTGTTGATTAAGCTGCTGCTGGTTGGCGGTCTGCTGCTGATCGGCTTGGGACATTTCGCCGCGCTCAACCCGGCTCGTTTCGAGCGCTGGCATGGGATCATCGAGCGAATGCGCGTGGTGGGCTTCGTCAAAACCCTGCGGCTGGAAGTGCTGTTCGCGCTGCTGGCGCTGGTCATGACTTCGCTGCTGACGGCGACGCCCGTACCTGAACCCGAATTCCTCGCGGCGGGTCGCGCTCTGCCTGCGCCGCAGGAAACGCAAACCGTCGGCGATCTGGATGTGACGCTAACCCTTAGCCCCGGCGGGCCGGGACTCAATACTTATGATGTGCTGCTGACGCGAAGTGGCGCAGCATTGAACGGTGTTGAAGCGCGTTTGCAATTGGCCAATCCGGCATTAGATCGTCGCGGTGCATGGCACGATGCCGAAAGCGCAGGTGATGGCTTGTATGTCGCGGCGGGTGATGAGCTTGACCGCGCTGGCCAATGGTGGGCGCTCGTAGATATTGTGAGCGATGACGCTACAACCCGCGCCGCGTTCGAGTGGGACATCAGCGCGGATGCCGCTCT
>JACMMD010000396.1 GCA_014379235.1 Anaerolineae bacterium | reverse complement strand
TCAATCGGTGGGCGCGTACAACCCGAATAAGAGTGCGCGCCCACCTGCTGAAATACTTAGTCTTCGTCCAATCGCAGCAGGGCCATGAAGGCTTCTTGTGGAACTTCTACCGAGCCGATCATCTTCATGCGCTTCTTGCCTTTTTTCTGCTTTTCGAGCAGTTTCTTCTTGCGCGAGATGTCACCGCCATAGCATTTTGCCAGCACGTCTTTGCGCTGTGCGGCGACGTTAGCGCGGGAGATGATACGCTTACCGACTGCGGCTTGAATCGGCACGACGAACATCTGGCGCGGGATAAGCTCTTTGAGCTTCGTCACCAGCTTTTGCCCGCGATGATAGGCGTCGTCACGGTGGACGATGAGCGCCAGCGCATCAACGGGTTCGTTGTTGACCAGCACATCGAGCCGCACGAGATCATCAGGGCGGTATTCATGGAATTGGTAGTCGAGGCTGGCATAGCCGCGTGTAACGCTCTTGAGGCGGTCATAGAAATCGACAATCAGTTCGGACAAGGGAAGTCTATAGTGCAGCACGACGCGGGATTTGTCGAGATATTCGGTTGTGACGTATTCGCCGCGTTTGTTCAGCACCAAATCCATGACTGCGCCGAAGTATTCTTCCGGCACGTAGACCTGAATATTCATCCAAGGCTCACGGATTTCCTCAATCACGCTTTCGTCGGGAAGCTGGGCCGGGCTATCAATGCTGATCGTTTCACCATCGCGCTTACGGACTTGATATTCGACGCTTGGCGCGGTGGCTAGAATGTCGAGGTCATATTCGCGTTCGAGCCGCTCTTGAACGATTTCCATGTGGAACATACCGAGAAAGCCCACACGAAAGCCGAAGTTAAGCGCTTGTGAACTTTCCGGCTCATATACAAGTGAGGCATCGTTAAGCTGTAATTTATCTAATGCATCGCGCAGGTCAGGGTAAGCGTCGTTGTCAGTGGGGTAGAAGCCAGCGAACACCATCGGCTTGACCTGCTTATAGCCGGGAAGCGCTTCTTCTGCGCCGTGCAGCGCTACTGTCAGCGTATCGCCAACCCGACATTCCGCGACGGTCTTGAAGCCCGTTGCGACATAACCGACTTCACCCGTTTCCAGCGCTTCGATAGGTTGCATAGCGGGGTTGAAGATGCCGATTTCCACAGGCTCGAAACGAGCTTCCGTCGAAATCAGGCGCAGCAGTTGACGTTTATCGAGCCGGCCATCGACGATACGAACGTAAGCGACAACGCCTTTGTAAGCGTCGTAATGTGAGTCGAAAACGAGCGCACGTAACGGGGCATCAGGATTGCCAGATGGCGGTTTCACCTGCGTGATGACTTTTTCAAGCACGTCTTGAACGCCGAGACCTTGCTTGGCGGAGATAAGAACCATGTCCTCTGCCGGGACGCCGAGCAGCTCTTGAACTTCGTGAGCGATGTCGGCAGGACGGGCGGCGGGCAGGTCAATTTTGTTGATGACCGGAATGATTTCTAAGTCTTGTTCGAGCGCCAGATAGACGTTGGCCAGTGTTTGCGCCTCGATACCTTGACTGGCGTCTACGACCAGAACAGCGCCTTCACACGCTTGTAAGGCGCGGCTGACTTCATAGCTGAAGTCCACATGTCCGGGCGTGTCGATGAGGTTGATGACGTATGTTTGGCCATCTTTGGCCACATAATCCATACGCACGGCTGACGCTTTAATGGTAACGCCGCGTTCACGCTCCAAGTCCATGCCGTCAAGGAACTGCTCCTGCATGTCGCGGGCGCTGACTGTGCCTGTCAATTGGAGCAAGCGATCAGCCAGCGTACTTTTGCCGTGATCGATATGGGCAATGATACAGAAATTGCGGATGTGGTTACGATCCATCTTCGCTTCTTTATTGGGTCGCTCGGGTTTAGGATAAACCCTATTATCGCTACAAAGCAGGTAGAAGTACAGGACAGAAGTTAAGCGTGAATGTTGTTGGCGATCACGGTTGCGACAAGCGCTTCGATATTTGGCGTTGTATCAGCATCGGGAAGCGTACCCCAACTAAGCCATGCAAGAAATTCAATGTTGCCTGCGGGGCCTTTAATAGGCGAGGTCGTCAGCCCGCGAATGGCGAATCCCTGCTCATGGGCGAAGTTCAAAACCTCTTCAAGGACGCGGGCGTGAATCGCGCTGTCTTTGACGACGCCGCCTTTGCCGACATCGCGTTTCCCCGCTTCGAACTGCGGCTTGATGAGCGTAATCACGTCACTCTGCGGCGTGATCCAACCCTTAATAGCAGGCAGCAGCAGCCGAAGCGAGATAAACGATGCATCGGCCACCGCAAGACCAATAGGTTCTGGCAATTGCGTCAGATAGCGGGCGTTAGTACGCTCCATGACGACGACACGCGCATCTTGGCGCAGGGTATAGTCTAGCTGACCGTAGCCCACATCAATCGCGTACACGCGGACTGCCCCGTTTTGTAAGAGACAGTCGGTGAAGCCGCCGGTACTTGCGCCGACATCCGCGCAGATTCGCTCGGAGACATCTAACTGGAAATCATGCAAAGCCGCTGCAAGTTTTTCGCCGCCGCGACTTACAAAGCGTGGTTTACCTTTGATCGTAATCTCTGCGTTGGTGTCGATTTGTGTGCCGGGTTTGTCGATCACGCGGTCAGCGACCACGACTTCACCGGCCATAATCATGGCGCGAGCTTTCTCGCGGCTCGGCGCAAGGCCGCGCTGATGAACAATGATGTCGAGGCGTAGACGAACGGTTTTTTCGGCCATATCAGTCGCGGGTGAGGGGGATGACGATTTCGAGCGGGTTAGCGGTTGCTGCCGTTACACTCACGCCGTCAGCCGTGATGGGTAGATAGCCGTCAGCGGCGATGATTACGCTATAAAGCGCATCCAGTTCAAGGGGACGATCTATCTGAAAATTACCATTTCGATCCGTAACCGCTAACGCATAGATTTGTTCTTGCTGCCACGTAAAATCTTCAACCGAGAAATCCTCGCTAACGAGGACAAAAGTTACGCCGGGAATGCCCTCTCCGGTATCGGCATCGATGACTTGGCCGCCTATCTGAACACCGCTGGCCTGCGCGAATACGTCGATGGGAAGTTGCCCAATACCGACCTGAGCTTCGGTAGTCGCAAGCAAGACATTGTTCACAAGCAAATCCATTCGATACGTTCCATCGGGTATCCCGCCCGGGTCGGAAAGTTGGACGAGAAAACTCTCACCCGTATCGGGCGCATTCCAAGGAATTGTTTGCTCGTAGAAGATGTCGTCATCCACTGACCAGCGCATTGTCCATAAGGTGCCACGCGCAATTTGCTGCCAGTCGAACAGCGCATAGAAGCTGACTAAGGTGTTAGGGAAGCTGCTGGTGCTGGTTGCTGTCAGGGCATCTTCGGGGGTGTTCGCCGTAGCAAAGCGAGGGTCGCTAAATATTTGCGGGAATGCGCCTTCCTGTGCGCCAGCCATCGTAAAATCAGACGTGGCAGCCAAACGGCCTTCCAGGTAGAGTTCGAGGCGATAGTTGCCGGGACGGAGGCCGCTATCATCTTGAATGCTAATCGTTTTAGAGCCGCTGAGGCCGTCTGCCCAAACATCGCCACTGCGAAAGACCTCTTGCCCCTCGTAATACCAGATGGCTGTCCAGTCCAGCCCATCAGTCATGTTGCGGTAAATGAAGCGGGCGCTGGCGATGTTACCGACAGGCAGCACGTAGCCGTTGCCGAGAACGCTACCGCGTAAATCTATCAACCCGAAAATAGGATCGCTGAATGTGGGGAAGGTTTCCGGCGCACCGCCAATGACGAGACGCGCTGTATCGGCAGTGATGCCGTTAGCGAAGACGGTAAATTCGTATATGCCGTTGGGCCATGGCTGCCCGCTGCTACCAATATACCAGAGTCCGCGACTGCCACCGCTCCAACGCACGGGTGCAAGGCTGAAGGTGGGATTCGGGATACCGTCAGTCGTGACACGTAGTTCATATACGGTGTCTGGCATCATATTGATGTAGTCGAAGAACAGATAGAGACTATTGCTGCCGGTGGGCAGGCTGCGAACAACGGTAGTTGGCATTCCAGCTTCATTCACGGCTGGCGAGAAAAACAACCGGCGTAAAGTGGGCGCTCCGGTTGGGGCGGACTGCGCGACAGGGGTGGTAAGCGTGTCTACGGAAAGGCCAAGGGCTGCGCCTCTCAACAGCGGACGGGCAAAATTTGACGGGCGCAGTGAGTTGATAAAATTGCCGATTGGAATACAGATGTCGTTCAAATTTACCAAGCCGTCGCGGTTGGTGTCGCGTACACAGGAGATTTCGCCTGCCTGTGTTCGTATAGGGGCAGTGGTAGGGATGCCGATGAGCAGCCCATCTTGATTGTAAGCGCCACCACCGGATAATGTGCCGGGAATTGTGGCGCTAGTTTTGATCCACGATTTATTACCTGCGCTTGGCTCGGCGACAAAGCCGATCACAGTGCCACGTATAGAGGTAACGGGGTCAATGCCGATGCCGGGATAACCCACGATGGTGATGGTATTGTCGAGCGTGACGGTTTCTGAATCTGCAAGTTCAACGAAGGGAAAGGCGAGTGTTCCCGGTTCGATGAGCCTGCCATCTGGTTCACGGGTGATACGCAGAAGTGCCAAGTCGAGACCGGGATCTACCTGTGCAATTTCAGCGCGGTATTTCAGTACAGGCGGTTCATCTAAGCGAACACTCATGGCGATGAGGAGTGTGTCACCGGGACAGGCTGGACTCGTTAGGACGTTGTGGGCGTTGGTTAGCACAAGACCATCGCGGCTGACAATTGTGCCTGTGCCGACACACGTTTCAATGAGGTCATTCTCGACTATGCGTACCTGTTTAATAAACACCGTCGCCCGCTGTGTGCGTTCAAGGTCGAAGCTCTCTTGAGCGGCGGCAGGCAGCGCAGGTAAAAAGCATAGGCAAAATGCGAGAACACACCATAGAAGTTGTCGCATCACTAAAACTCCAAGTTCTCTATAAACCGCTCGAAGATCACGAGGTCGCGGGCATAGGTCTGAGCATCGGCGAGGAAGGAAATCACAATTGCCTGCCCCCGACTGATCGTTAAGACATCCAGACCCTCTACGACTACCGGGACGCTTTCGAGAAAGGGGTTTGCACTGGTGTCGACATAACTATAGGACATCGCTGTGCCTTCACGCTCATTGGGTAGTGAGTAGGGAGTGGTTGAAGAAACACCATAGGCCGCCAGCGTTTGGAAACGACTGAGCGAGAGTCCGTCTAATATACTGCGGGTAGTCGTATCCGGGCCAACGGGGATGATGGCGACTTGCAGAGTCGTTTTGAAGCCAATCTCGGATACGTTGCGTACTCGAAACACGTAGTTGCCGTCCGAGTCAATCAGCCAGTTTTAGGGGTAACGTGCATTGATTCCCGCACGAGTGTTGGTGTAGAGGGTGGTCGCATAGAGTTTGCTGTCGCGCAAGTTCAAGCCGATGAAGATCGCAACCACGCCGAAGATGATAGCGAGATACGTGCTCCAACGTTGGCGACGGTTGAGCATATTTTGACGGTCATAGATTTCGATAACGCTCATTGGAAATTACGGCTCCTGTCCCGCAGTCGCCTCCTGCTCCCGCAGTTCAGCATTTTGGAAAATGAAGGCGAGGGCGATGCCGATCACAGTGAGTACAACGGCAGAAAAGGCAAGTCCTTGAATGGGCTTACCAGCGCTAACCCCTAAAGCTAGACTGGCATTGATTAGACCTGCGCGCAGGGGAATAGCGACTCCGTTGACGAAGGCGGCTAAGGCGAGAGTTAGCATGAGCAGCAAGAAGGTTGGTCTGCCGAGCAGGGTTTCGGCCAAGCCGTAGCCGACGATGATGCTCGCTGCGGTTTGAACTGCCAGCGTACTAAAGACACGTATCGCGGCTACATCGGGCGCAGCGGCACTGGTGAAGGCTGCGTTCAGGCTTAGGGCAGTCGCGTAACCGACGGCGCTGGCGGCTGTGTAGGCGACGCCATCTAAGCGTGTACGGAAGTGATCGGGCCAAGTCAGATAACGGACAACAAGATATTTGAGCAGCTCTTGAACGATGCCAACCGTAAACGTATAGCCAATGATACGGTCAATGGCGCTGGAAAGGGGCAGCCATTCATCGACGCGAAATACATTATTAAGCAATGGAACGCCAATGGCATTGGCGACCAACGCGCTAACGACGGCTACGGCAAGTAGTCGTTCTCGTGGCTGTGGGACTGCACGCTCGGCTGACCACGAGAATATAAGCCAAAAGAGCGCGGGTAGTAATGCCAGGACCACATTCGCCAATTGATAAAGCTGGTGCGGCAATTGGATACCGATGAAGGCAACCAGTATATAAAGCGTGATTGTGATGAGCACGAGGATAATGTGCTCAAAGGCGATGCTGCGCCATACGCGGCGATAAGGATAAACTTCCTCTTTTTCCTGCGGTGGTGTCAGCAGGCGCGAGTCAAATCTCAAAAGGCTTGATCCTGATAATTCGACTAACCTGCGGTATACTGCCAAAATCCTATCGTATAGCAAGCCACTCGGAAAGTCCAAATATGCAATTGCGCTTAAAGCTGCTTGGCTTATGGGCATGTGTTGTCGTTTTGATGGCAGCCTCATGTTCTCCCGATACTCAATCAGCGCAGTTTGTGGCCCAACATCCGATTGTGTATGGGCTGACGCTGCAACCTAGCGGTTTTGATCCGCATAGGAACGCTTCATCCGAGTTGGGAATCGTGCTGCGGCAGGTCTACGATACGCTGGTTTACCGGAACCCTGAGAACGATGAGATTGTGCCGGGATTGGCGCAAAGCTGGACAATCTCCGATGACGGAATGACTTACACGTTCGTCTTGCGGCAGGGGGTTACATTTCAGGATGGAAGCCCATTTAATGCACAGGCTGTCGCTACAAACCTTGATCGGATTACAAACCCTGAAACGGCATCACAGCGCGCGGTGTTCATGCTCGGCCCCTATGCTCAATATGAGATCGTGGATGAATACACCATTCGGCTGCTGTTGTCTGAGCCGTATACCCCGCTTCTTGATTCACTGAGCCAAGTCTATTTGGGTATCGCTAGCCCTGCCTCGTTCGACGCTGTTTCGGTTGATCGCTATCAATTTCATCAGGTAGGGACGGGGCCGTTTAGTTTTGTGGAGTACATTCCGGGTGATCGGTTGGTGCTGCGGCGGAATACGGCTTACAACTGGGGCCCATCGTTTTATCGGGTGGCGACAGATGCTTCAGTCGATGAAATCACGTTTCGGTTCTTCACTGACCCGCCGACACGTTCATTAGCGTTGGAGAGTGGTGAAGCACAGGTCATGGGTGAACTTCCGCCGATAGATGCACGCACATTGAGTGGTAACAGTACACTTCAGATTGTGCCAGTGGGCGTACCGGGGCAGCCATTTCAATTCTTGATTAACATGAATCGTTTTCCGACTGATACGTTGGGAGTGAGGCGGGCGCTCATCGTGGGCACAAACCGCAACGCGATTGTGGATGCCGTATACCAACGGTTTTCACCTGTCGCGTGGGGGCCGCTAACGGCGGGAACGCTTTACTACAATCGGGAACTGACCGGGGTTTATGCTCATGACACTGCACAAGCACAAGCGTTGTTGCAGGAGGCAGGCT